>JAUVTO010000046.1 GCA_030601485.1 Desulfobacterales bacterium
TACCTGTTGGATCTCCGCCCTGGATCATGAAATTGCTGATCACCCGGTGAAACGACATCCCGTCGTAAAACCCCTTTCCGGCCAAGAATACGAAGTTGTTGACCGTTTTGGGTGCATGGTTAGGATAGAGTTCTAATTCAACAATGCCCTTGTTGGTCTCAATTTCCGCCATATACTTTTTGTTTGTATCAATTTGCATCTCGGGTGAACGATCCCATTTCAGCGTATTCATCAATAATTCCTCCTTGGTATGAATTTTAAGTGTCTTTGATTATCGGGTTTATTCTATCAGCAACCTAAAGCATTTGAAGAACCGGCATAACAGAGCGGATAAAAAACTCGTAAAAAAATGAACGATGCAATCTGATATTCTCCACAATATCTTCATCCGTTGCATGATCCGGTGTATCACTGACAAATTTAAAAATAAAACATTTTGTATTAAACTTCCTGCACGCCTGAGCAACTGAAGCGCCTTCCATGTCGATCAGGTCTGCATTCATGGAAATCTTTTTGCGTTCATCAGGGTCAAGAACCGCCATGTCACTGGTGGAAAGCGTTGCAGTTTGAAACCCATTTAAAATATCAGGGTTATGACTGCACAGTCTTTTTGTTGTTAATTCATGTCTGTCATATTCAACAATTTTGTTTATGTGAAAGATCTCTCCCAGAGGATGTGAAAAATCTGTCGCACCCGCTGCACCGAGATTACAAACCCAGGCCGGGTGATACTTATAACATGAATAACCGGTAGCCATGGCGGCATTTGCCTTGCCGATACCTGAAATGATTAAAAAAATATTATCATTCTGAAATACAGAAAAAGGTTTTTTACGGCTCTGTTTTAAAGACATACCCAGGACAAAAGGCTTTGCCTCAAGCATGGTGGCCATAACAATTGCCGTTACAGTATCTTTTTCCACCGAGCCATCTCCTCAAGAGTCTGTATTGCTTTTCTCCCCTTATCTCCCAGCGATAGGGTAAAATTGTTGACATACAGGTCTATATGCCCGTCAATAACCTGATCATCCAGTTCCTGTGCATGCAATTTTACAAATTCCCGGGATGCATTTTTGTTTTTTAAAGCATATTGAACCGAATTTCGAAGAATGGATTCAATATCATCTTTCAGGTCGATGGCCGGGCGATCTTTCCGCACAGCAATGCACCCCAAGGGAATCGGAAGCTCTGTTTCATCTTCCCACCACTTACCCAGGTCGATTATTTGGACACAACCATATTCCGGATATATGAACCGCCCTTCATGAATTATCAGTCCGGCATCGTATCTTCCGATCCTAACCCCTTCAAGTATATTATCAAACCGGGTTATTTCAACATTGCGTATTTCGGGATTCCACAACTTCAACAAAAGATATGCGGTTGTGTATTCACCCGGTACGGCAACTTTTGCTTCAGACAATAAAAGATCAGAAGATCTTCCCACAAGAAGAGGTCCGCAACCATATCCGAGTGCCGAGCCTGAATCAAGGAGTTTATAGTTTTGTTTTAGCTTAAGATAGGCATAAAATGAGAGCTTTGAAATATGAAATGTTTTAAAAAAAGCTTTTTTATTCAGTGTCTCCACATCATGCATATGTGGAATAAAACGTAAATTTCCCGTATCAATGCAGTGGTGAAGCAGGGCATGAAATATAAATGTGTCGTTAGGACAGGTTGAAAATGCAAGATCGAGTGTTGTCATCAAAATTGGTTTTTACCCACATTCCCGTATCGCACAATATCGAGAATCCCTCTGCACAGGAATCTTGCCGGCGTTTTTAATGATATCGACAAGTTCCTTATGGTTGGTACTGGTTTTTATTCCGGTTGCCTTTACCACAACCTCTTCCATGAGCACCCCGCCCATGTCGTTTGCCCCCATTGTCAGTGCAATCTGTGCAAGCTTCAGACCTTCGGTAAGCCACCCGGCCTGAATATAGGTGATATTGTCAAGGAATATCCTGGCAATTGCAACCATCTTAAGATAATCCATACCTGTGGCCGGAAGAATATTTTCCATTCGTGTGCCGGCAGGCGAAAATGACCAGGGGATAAAGGCCTGTAAAATCCCTGTGTCATCCTGAACATCTCGTATTACGTTAAGATGTTCGATCTTCTCTTCATGGGTCTCTCCCATTCCGTAAGTCATGGTTGCTGAAGACTTCATTTCATTTCGGTAAAGAGAGTATATTACCTCCCGCCATTCATCCACCGTGATTTTTTTCGGACTTACCTTTGCGCGTATTCTGTCAACCAGCAGGTCTGACGCGCCCGGCACGGAATCGAGGCCTGCCTCTTTTAATGCGTTCACAACATTATCTATGGACAACGAGCTGTTGCGTGAAATGTGTACGATTTCCGAAGGGGAAAAGGAATGAAGGTAGATTTTCGGGAAACGGTTTTTAATCGTTTTTACCATATCAATATATTTGTCCGGAGTATAACCCGGGTGAAGTCCGCCCTGAAGCATGACCTGGGTTCCTCCTGCAGCAATAAGTTCTTCAACTTTTCGGAGAATATCGTCCATTGTCAGTTCATAAGATTGAATAAGATTGGCCCGGGCATGAAAGGCGCAGAAAGCACATTCCGCTTCACAAATATTGGTGAAATTGACAATCCGATCGATGATGAACCCGACTTCTTCTTTGGGGTATGCCAATCTTCTTCTCAGATCTCCGGCTTTTCCCAGGTCAATGATGTCCCAGGAAAATAGATCCGGGGCTTCTTCAGGAAGTATTCTGTCCCCCTGGTATATCTTATGGTAAAGTTCGTTGTTTTCGATCACGTCTTCCTTTGCTATTCAACATCCAAATAGCTTAATCCGGTTACCTTTTTAAGCAGCCCCATCTCTCCGGCAACCGCATAATAAAACATTAAGGCTTCTTTTAAATTATCATCAAATTTAAATTGCAAAAGATCAAAATAACCGTTGATGTCATAAATAATATCCGGATACTTTGCTTTTGCCAGTGAAACCACATTTTCTTTTTCTTCTTCAAGGCAGCGCAATGAACTGTGATATGAAGAAACAACAGATTTTATTTGGAGTTTATATTTTTCAACAACGCTTTGTCTGACCGCAAACACGGCAAATACCACGGGGAAGCCGGTTTTTCGAAGCCACAGGTCGCCCAGGTCATAAATATAAGAGACCGGCTCTGAGGTTATTGCCATTGCATCATTGCCAATAACCAGAGCGGCATCCATATCTTTAAGCACCGGCCTCGGTTCGGTGGGTACGTACGACGGTTCTAACCGGTAATATTTTTTTAGCAGGACTTTCAAAAGCACCACAGAAGTATGTGACGCACTGGTAATGCCCACTGTCTTTTGGTTCAAATCTTCAATGGGGATTTTGCTTATCAGAATGACCGATCCCACATATCCTACCGAACTCAAGCAAAATTGCGGAAGCACGAGCACATCATCGGCAATTTCCGCACAGGTTGCCGAGGAAATGGGGCTCATGTCGAGTTGCCGGTGGGCCATCATTTTATTAAGCATGCAGGGATAACCCGGATAGATGCTGATCTTTGGGACAGGTTTTTTCTCAAACATTCGAAAATAAAAAGGATAGCAGTTGAGATAGTCGATATAGCCAAGCCTCATACATACTCCTTTTCCGGGCCGGCCCATAACGTGCGGTAACTTGCGGTTGTCCGTTCAGGTATGAGTTGGGCATTATGGATCAGTCTTTTTAAAAACATCTCTGATCCAAAATCGGGGGTTCGAGCACCGGCAGCATGAACAACTTTTTCATCGTGATAAGTCGCGCCAATATCATCAACTCCGAACCTGAGAAGGGTCTGGGCTATTTTTTCACCCAGATACATCCACAATGCCTTTAAATGGGGTACATTGTGGAGAAAAATTCTGCTGGTCGCATAGATACGGATGTCATCGTAGCCTGTGGTCGTGTGCGTAACTTCCAGCGCCGTATTCTCACTATGGAACTGTAACGGTACAAAGGTTTTAAAACCTCCGGTCTTATCCTGAAGATCACGGATCCGAGAAAGATGATCAACAATATCTTCGGCAGTCTCGATATGATTATAAAGCATGGTTGCATTTGTCTTAAGACCCATTTTGTGGGCGGTCCGCATGACGGAAAGCCATTTGGATCCCGATATTTTCTTTGGTGCTATGATATCCCGAACCCGAGGAGAAAAGATTTCAGCCCCGCCTCCGGGGAGGGCCTCCACCCCTGCATCCATAAGCCGCTTAAAAACTTCTTCAAGGGAAATTTTATTTTTTTTCGCAAAATAATCGTATTCAACCGCAGTAAATGCAACAATATGCATATCCGGCTTTATTTTTTTAATGAGCCGTAACATCTGCTCAAAATAGTCGATGGTAAGATTGGGATGGAGTCCGCCCACAATATGAACTTCATCAATCCCTGAGCAAGCCGCACTGTGTATCCTCTGCTCAATTTCATCAGGAGAAAGCAAAAACGCCTTTTCATCATTTTCATCACAGGAAAAGGCACATAAGGGACATCTCAGTTCACATATATTCGTGTAGTTAAGATTCATATTAACCCCGTAATATGCAATATCCCCATGCAATTTTGTCCGGATATGATGAGCAATCGTGCCAAGATCCAGGATGTCATTGGTTGTAAGCATGTAGAGAGCATCTTCTTTGCCTACCGGGATGTTGTTGCAGACTTTTTCAGCTATACGGCGAAGTTTTTTATTCTGTATGTTGTCCGGAAGCGCCATTTTATATTTTCTTTTTCCCCCAGCTTTCAAACAGATCGTGCTCCCGGCCCAAAAGGTTCAACACCTTCCCGACAACAAAGTTAACCACATCATCAACCGATTCGGGCCGGGTGTAGAACCCCGGAACCGGCGGAACGATCTCAATCCCGGCCAGAGCGGCCTTGTGTATATTTTCGGTATGGATAACACTGAGTGGCGTTTCCCTGGGCACAATGATGCACCTTCGCTTTTCCTTTAACGCCACGTCACAGGTTCTGGTAATCAGTGAATCTGCATATCCGTGGACAATGGCGGAAAGTGTTTTCATCGAACAGGGGATAACAACCATTGCTTCGAATCTTGTGGAACCGCTTGCCACCGGAGCAAAAAAATCATTGTTTTTGAACTCTCTCAAAAGATCATAGTTTCCGGCAAGACCCCGCTTTAAAAGCAACTCTTTCAAGGATGAGAAGGAAATCTTTTCACGTAAGATTTCGTATTCTATAATTTGGCGGGCCGGCTGTGAAACGATTGCAGCAACTTTTTCCCCTGAATTAAGGAGTTCTTCAATAAGACGAACCCCCATTATGGGGCCGCTTGCTCCTGAAATTGCAACAACTATCATAGAATTTTCCCTATAAAAACATCTGTGAAGATTCCAAAAAAAAGTATAGGGGATATACACGTATTGATTTTAAAAAATTTTTTTACCGCCAAACGTATCTCTTTGCTTCTTGCAAGCTTTTGCTGGTATAAAAATATCATTCCGACAAGCATAACTGCAGTCCAGTAAGGGACATTCTTGTGAGTTAGAAGGCCCGCACATATCATTGCGCTTATGGAAACAATGTAGCAGGTTGCGGATATAAAAAGCGCCTTTTTCTTTCCCAGGCGAACCGGCAAGGAATAAAGGTTTTCTTTAACATCAAAATCCATGTCCTGAAGAGCATATACAATGTCGAGTCCTGCTATCCATGTCATTATAACTAATCCCAGAACAAAGGGAACAAGGGTAAATTCACCGGTAACCGCAATATACCCTCCTATAGGTGCGGCAGCTTCAACAAGGCCGAGATAAAAATGGGAAGATGCGCTAAAGCGTTTAAAATATGAATAAGTAAACAGCATTAAAACTGCCGGAAAAGACAGATAAAAACAGAGCCTGTTCAGCATGAATGACGAACCTATGAGTACAAACGAGGAAATAACAGCTGTCACCCAGACCACAAAAGGCCGAATCTCTCCTTGTGGAATAAGCCGGTCACTGGTACGCGGATTTTTTGCATCGATTTCAGCATCGATTACTCTGTTAAATGACATGCCGGCGGTTCTGGCTGCAGCCAGGGCAACAATCACCCAGAACCAGGTCATAACCGTCCCACCTCCGGCAAAAAGCACACCTATTAGTGCAAAAGGCAACGCAAAAAGGGTTTGCTCGATCATAATAAGTTTCGAGAATTTCTTAAAATCCATATTCTTTCCACCGGCTGATGACCTTCTCGATTATTTCTTGAGACATTCTGATCTCTTCGGGCCAATCCCGCCCCATTCCTTCTTCACGGGTTTTTCTTGTAGCATCTATCCCCATCTTTCCGCCAAAATTAGGATACGGTGCTGAATGGTCCAGCGCATCCAGAGGGCCTTCCGATAAAAGCAGATCTCTTTTTGGGTCCACGTTATTAAAGAGTTTCCAGACCACGGTTCTTGAATCACGAAGGTCGATATCTTTATCGAATATCGCAATATACTTGGTTGAAGCCATCTGACCCAGTCCCCAGAGTGCGTTAATCACTTTTTTAGCCTGTCCGGGAAACTTCTTGTCAATTGAAACCAGGGCGCAGTTGTGAAACACGCCTTCCATGGGAAGTTCCATGTCAACAATTTCCGGAACCAGTATTTTTAATAAAGGCAGAAAAATCTTCTCGGTGGCCTTTGCCATATAACAGTCTTCCATGGGCGGCTTTCCCACGATTGTTGCAGGATAAACAGCATCATTTCTGCAGGTAATACAGGTAACATGGAATACCGGATAAAGGTCTTCAGGAGAATAAAACCCGGTATGGTCCCCAAAAGGGCCTTCAATCCGCTCTTCATCAGGATCCACATATCCTTCAATGATAACATCGGATTCCGCCGGCACAAAAATATCAATTGTCTTTGCCCGGGTTATTTGGATGGAACGTGAACCGATAAAACCCGCAAGCAAAAGTTCGTCCATATCCGGAGGAAGGGGCGCTGTTGCCGCATAGGTAACTAAAGGTGATCCGCCCAGGGCCACAGCCACCTCCATACGCTCTCCCCGGGATTTGTATTTGTCAAAATGGCGGCTGCCGTCTTTATTGTACTGCCAGTGCATACCGGTTGTGGCATTGTCGTATTTGTGCATGCGATACATGCCCATATTCTGAATCCCGGTATCAGGATCTTTTGTAATGACAACAGGAAGGGTAATAAAAGGACCGCCGTCTTGAGGCCAGCAGGTAAGAATGGGGAGCATGTCGAGCAATGGCCCTTCCGGACCGTAGACCCGCTGCTGGCACGGGCCATGTTTCACTTTTTTGGGTGAAATACGGGCCAGCTCTTTCAAGTCAAGGAGCATCTTTATTTTTTGGGTAAAACTGCCCGGAGGCCTGATTTTAATTAATGCTTCTATGCGTCGGCCAATATCATCGAAAGAATCGCACCCCAGCGCCATTTTCATACGTCGAAAGCTTCCAAAAGCATTGATAAGAAGTGGAAATGTTGATCCTTTTATCTTCTCAAAAAGAAGCGCCGGACCGTGGGTTTTGCTCATCCTGTCCGCTATTTCAGTTACTTCCAATACAGAATCCACTTCTGCGGAAATCCTTTTGAGTTCATTTTCAGATTCGAGTTTTCTAATAAATTCCCAAGTGTTTTTAAATGGCATGTGTAACACCCTAAACAATTAAAATTAAATTTGACGGTTTCGTAAAAAGTCCAACTTCTGCGTTATGCTGCATTTCGTAATCATTCAACGTACGAAAAGTACGCCTCATGATTACAAAATTTGCACGCCTTGAATTTGAACTTTTTACGAAACCGTCTAAATCGGACTTTTTACGAGTTTATTAAATTTCAGGATACCCGGCAATTAGTATAACCATCTGATATATTGCTTTACCCCGATGAGTTAGTGCCCTAACGAAAACTAGGATTTTTCGTTAAGATCAAGGAAGACGAAAATTTTAACCACAGTAATACTGGTAGTATTTCGAGGATTAAAATTTGAGTCTGACGCAGATATCGGCGAAAAAGACAGTTTTCGTTCAGGCACGAGTTAACCACTGACCAACTCCTCGGGAATGTCGGCATTGGTGTAAACCTTCTGCACATCATCACAATCTTCAAGTGTTTCCATCAATTTGACTATCTGCTCGGCCTCTTTGCCTTGAAGGTTCACAGTTGACTGTGGAAGCATTGTAATTTCTGCAGCAATATAGGGAACCGATTCTTTTTCTATGGCAGCCTTTACCGCTTCAAAATCTTTAGGATCCGTAATGATTTCATAATTACTGTCATCTTCTCTTACATCTTCGGCTCCGGCATCAATGGCAATTTCCATCAGAGTATCCTCGTCTACGGCATCATTTTCCACAACGATATATCCTTTTTTTTCAAATATCCATGCAACGCATCCATTGGAGCCCAAATTTCCCCCGGCTTTGCTTAAAATATGGCGAATATCCGCCACCGCTCTGTTCTTGTTGTCTGTCAGTGACTCTATGAAAACAGCGGCGCCGCCCGGACCGTATCCTTCGTAAATACTCTCTTCGTAATTGACGCCTTCCAGTTCGCCGGTACCTTTTTTAATGGCCCTTTCAATGTTGTCTTTGGGCATATTTTCACTCTTAGCTGCCTGGATGGCTGTCCGCAGCCTTGGGTTTGAAGCCGGATCTCCTCCTCCAAAACGTGCTGCAACAGTAATTTCTTTAATAAGCTTGGTGAAAATTTTACCCCGTCTGGCATCGGTTGCACCCTTTTTATGCTTTATGGAAGACCACTTGCTATGCCCTGACATATTTACCTCCTATTTTTTCCCAAATCCGATAATATAAATTTCTTTGCTTGCCTTTCGGCTGCTTTGCGGTTTGAAAATCTTGTGCCGGTTAAATCCCTGTTTAACGGCATCCGAAAATTTCTTAAAATCTTCTCCGTGAAATATCTTACAAACAAACGATCCTCCACTGACAAGCGTATTTTGAGCGATGGAGAGTGCCGCCCGGCAGAGATTAAAAGACCTTGCGCTGTCAACATATCGGCTGCCGGTAGTTGCAGGCGCCATATCGCTGAGAACAACATTAAAATCTTTTCCCGTCAATTTAAACAACTCATCATCCATGAAAAGGACATCGCTTCGATAAACCCTTACATGAGACGGAAGCCTTTCAGAAACCGGTTCGAGGTCGATGCCCACGACTTCTCCCTTATTTCCTGTTAAATCCGCAGCATAAAGGAGCCATGACCCGGGGGCACAACCCAGATCCAGGACTTTGTATCCCTTTTTTATCAAATTGTATTTTTGCTGCATCTCTTTGAGCTTATAAACTGACCTGGCAGGAAATCGCTCTTTTTTTGCCCGGCGTGCATAGTGATCTTGCCACCGGTTATGTTTAGCAGATGCAAGCTTCATTTCATTAAAATAGTTCTTCCATGGCTTGGGAAATGGTTTTTACCCCTGTAATTTCAATGCCTTTCATTTTTTCCATTCGTTTCAAGTTGCTTTTGGGAATAAGGCATCGTGTAAAGCCCATTTTTTTTGCTTCGGCAATCCGAGTCTCAACATGGCCTATGGCCCTGACTTCTCCGGTCAATCCGACTTCCCCAAAAATAATGGTGCCTTTTAGAATCGACCGGTCTAAAAAGCTTGACGCAACAGCAGACACGATCCCCATGTCAACAGCGGGTTCATCGATCTTAACGCCACCGGCAACATTAATGAAGATATCGTGTCCCATTAAATGCATGCCTAATTTTTTTTCCATCACGGCTACCAGCAAAGCCACCCGGTTGTGATCAATACCCAGAATGGTTCTTCGAGGGTTTCCGAAGCTGGTGCTGCTGGCAAGCGCCTGTAGTTCAACAAGAATCGGCCTTGTACCCTCCATGCTGGCCGTAACTGCGGATCCCGGTGTATTTTCCGGGCGTTCGGCCAGGAATACCGCCGAAGGGTTGGCGACTTGATTCAGGCCGTTTTCCCTCATTTCAAACACTCCGATTTCGTTGGTGGGCCCGAATCTGTTCTTAACCGCTCTTAAAATCCTGAACACATGGTCGCGATCACCTTCGAAATAAAGAACCGTATCAACCATATGTTCCAGAAGCCTCGGCCCGGCTATAGCGCCGTCTTTGGTTACGTGTCCCACCAGAAATATAGGGATTCCGGTCCTTTTGGCCAGGAGCATAAGCCGCATGGCAGATTCCCGAACCTGGGTTACACTCCCCGGAGCGGATGTCAGGTCCGGACTGAACATGGTCTGGATTGAATCGATCACCATGACATCCGGTTGAACCGAATCTGCCATCAACAGGATCGAATCAATATCGTTTTCGGAAACCACAAGCAAATCAGAGCCGGTGGCAGTCAGCCTCTGGCTTCGGATCCTTATCTGCCGGATTGATTCCTCCCCTGAAACATATAATACTTTACGCCTTGCTCCGGCAAGACCATTCAGGGCTTGCAGCATAAGTGTCGATTTGCCGATCCCCGGATCTCCGCCGATCAGGATAAGGGTTCCGGAAACAAGCCCCCCTCCCAGGACCCGGTCAAATTCGCTGATTCCGGTCAATAGACGATCTTCTTGTTCAAGTTTAACGGAATCAATGGGAACAGGCTGTGTTTGAGGAAAAGATAGACTCCGTATGGTCCCTTGATCCGGTTTAACGGCCTTAATTTCTTCGATAAAGCTTTGCCATTCGCCGCAATCAGGGCATTTCCCCATCCATTTGGGCGTTTGATAGCCGCATGCCTGGCAGCAAAATACTGTTTTTGAAGTTTTTTTCACCATGCGAAATGTACTTTTACCCGAATTTCAGGTGTTAGTAATTGACAATCCAATTCATATCATGTCATTTAGATCTGATCAACCAGAGTCTTGTATTAACC
>JAUVTO010000003.1 GCA_030601485.1 Desulfobacterales bacterium
CTAACCATCGTAGCCTTGGTAGGCCGTTACCCTACCAACAAGCTAATGGTACGCGGGCTCCTCTCCAAACGATAGCTTACATGTAGAGGCCATCTTTGATTTTGAAAACCGAAGATTTCAAAATATTATCCGGTATTAGCATCGCTTTCGCGATGTTATCCCCAATTCAAGGGTAGATTACCCACGCGTTACTCACCCGTGCGCCACTTTACTATCTTCTGCAAGCAGAAGAGTTCTCGTACGACTTGCATGTGTTAAGCACGCCGCCAGCGTTCATTCTGAGCCAGGATCAAACTCTCCAATTAAAATATATCAATTGCGTCTGCCTTCCGGCAGTCGCAATGAATTAACTGCGAAACCTAACTCACAAGCTGTCACTATTTAGTTTTCAAAGATCAAAAAGAACCATTAAAAGAATGGCTTTTTAAGCCCATACTGTCAAAGAGAAACAGTTGGAACTTTCATTATATGAAATCAATCTATATTGTCAATGTTTTTTTTAAATTTGTACAAAGTTTTTTTTAAATTTGTACAAAAATTCTCAATTTTTTAGACCAAAAGAAACAAAATATTTAAAATTATTTGTTACCTTTGTCAAGACTTATTTTTAATTATTTTAATTTTATGATACCGTTTTTTTCCTGCCCTTAATAGTATTTCCAGGTCAACAATATCGCTATCGGTTAACAGGTAATCAAAGGATTCTATCCGCTGGCCGTTAACATAGGCCCCTCCCTGCTCAATGAGCCTTCTGGCCGCACTTCCCGAGTTTGATAGACCCACCATATGATACAACTTAAATGCCGGAATACCCTCTTTAAATCGGTCTATCTCTATGTGTGAATGTGGGGTCGAATCAACACTACCTGCCGCTTCAATCTCTAAGGCCGGTAAAACACCGCCATCTCGATGAATCGAACTTGACGGCAGAATGTCTTTAGGAACAACTCGAGCGCCAAATTGGCTTTTAGCATCATTATATGCATTGATCGCCTCTTCCTTTCCGTGAGCAATCTGAGTGGTTTCAAATGCCAGGACAACCTTAGCGCTGTTTAAATCGGCACCGTTTAATTTCTCAAGCTCCTTGATCTCCTCCATGGGCAAAAATGTAAACAGAGCCATAAATCTGGCTACATCTCGATCATCTGTATTTACCCAGTACTGATAATAATTATACGGCAACGTTCTGGCCGGATCAAGCCACACAGCACCTTCAGCTGTTTTGCCCATCTTTGCGCCGCTGCTGGTAGTGATTAACGGAAAGGTAATCCCAAATACGGTTTCTTGACGAACCCTTCTAATTAACTCGACGCCGGCAACAATGTTACCCCATTGATCACTCCCTCCCATCTGCAATCTACATCCATAATGATCATAGAGTTCCAGAAAATCATAGGCCTGTAAAAGCATATAATTAAATTCAATAAAATTGAGACCTTCCTCGGATTCAAGGCGCATTTTATAGCTTTCGGCTTTTATCATACGATTAACAGAAAAATGTCGTCCAAAATCTCTTAAAAAAGGTATATACTTTAATTTAGTCAGCCAATCGGCATTGTTCAACATCAGCGCATTGTCATCGCTAAAGTCGATAAATCGGGACAGCTGTTTTTTAATCCCCATTGCGTTCTCATCTACCATCTCAGGTGTTAAAAGCTTACGCATTTCAGTCTTTCCACTGGGATCACCCACAAGGCCTGTCCCGCCCCCTATAAGCGCTATAGGACGATGGCCGTGTTTTTGCATATGTGCAAGTGACATTATCGGAACAAGGCTCCCCACATGGAGACTGGATGCTGTAGGATCAAAACCGATATAACAAGTCACCTGCCCGGCTTCGAGATATTGGTCCAGCACTTTCTCATGTGTTGTCTGATCAATAAAACCTCTTTCTTTAAGAATATCGATCAAATTCGCCATGTTATTTTTACCTCATTCATAATTTTCAAGTTATTTGTTTGCGTACTCTACGGCCCGGGTTTCGCGTATAACTGTAACCTTGATCTGGCCCGGAAAAGTTAGAGACTCTTCAATTTTTTTGGCAATATCTCTGCTGAGAAGCGTTGACTCTTCATCAGAGATAATACCACTTTCGACGATAACCCTCAGTTCCCTTCCAGCCTGAATGGCGAAGGTATTGGCAACTCCATTAAATGAGTTTGCTATGTTTTCAAGGTCTTCCAACCTTTTGATATAATTTTCAAGCAGCTCCTTACGAGCTCCGGGTCTTGCCCCGGATAAAGCATCAGCAGCTTGTATCAACAAATCATACACCGAACTCGGCGGCACATCTTCATGATGAGCGGCAATGGCATGCACGACCTCAGGTGTTTCACCAAATTTTTTTGCGAGCTTAGAACCGATTATAGCATGCTGGCCTTCAACCTCGCGGTCAATCGCCTTTCCGATATCATGCAATAATCCCATGCGCCTCGCCAGTTTCGAGTTCAGCCCCAATTCAGATGCCATAATACCGCTTATAACACCCACCTCGACCGAATGCTGCAGAACATTCTGAGCATAACTGGTACGAAACTTTAATCGACCGATATAGTTAATAAGTTCGCTATGAATACCGTGAACACCCAAATCAAAGGCCGCCTGTTCTCCAGCTTCTTTTATGGTTAAATCAACCTCTTTCCCAACTTTTTTAACAACATCCTCAATGCGAGCCGGATGAATCCGACCATCCGCTATTAATCGCATCAGTGAAAGCCTGGCAACCTCGCGTCGAACCGGATTAAAACCAGACAAGATGACCGCCTCAGGTGTATCATCAATGATAAGATCAATACCGGTTGCCGCCTCAAGGGCACGAATATTTCTACCTTCTCTGCCAATTATTCGCCCTTTCATCTCATCGTTTGGAAGTTGAACCACTGAAACAGTATGTTCAGCAACAAAATCTCCGGCGTACCTTTGGATGGCAGTAGCCATGATCTTTGTGGCTTTTTTTGTTGCCTGTTCTTTTGTTTCATTCTCTATCCTTTTGATAATCTTGGCACCTTCATATCGTGCCTCGTTTTCCATGGCCCTAATCAGAAGTTCCTTGGCCTGTTCCGCCGTTAAACCGGAAATTTTTTCAAGCTGTCTTTTTTGTTCTTCAATAAGCTCATTATATTTAATTTTAATCCGCTCTATTTCTTCCTCTCTAATCCCAAGCTTTTTCTCTTTTCGCGAAATGTCCCGTTCTCTGCGTTCGAATTGATCTATCTTGCGGTCGATATTCTCCTCTTTTTGAATCAACCGCTGCTCTTTCTTTTTCAATTCATATTTAGTCTCTTTAGTATCAGCATCAAACTCACTTTTCATTTTGAAAAGTTTGTCTTTAACCTCCAGTTGGGCTTCTTTTATCAGAGTTTCTGATCTTCTCTTGGCATCCTCTAATATTCGCGAAGTTTCCCTTTCAGCCGCCTTAACTTTCTGAGCTACAATTATCCCTTTAACCCAATAGGCAATCGCAAAGCCTATCACGAATGCAATCATGCCTATTAATAAATTATATTCATTCATTAGCCTACTCCCCGGAAATATTCATATTCAACACTCTCATCCAGATTAAACCTTTTAGTTTTACCTGTAAATTTCAATAGGTTAGTTTGATATCAGATAAAATTAGCCGCTATACGATACGACTTATGAAGAATGTTATAATAAGGCAGATTATGAATGAGAAATTGAGGAAAAGCCAGGTAAGGTAGCTAAAAAATTGATGATTTCTGTATGCCTTTAATGTTTCAATAGATTTGTACCGGCACTTCCTGCCATATCAGATTGATCGCCATCTTTGATCTGAATTAAGCAGGACCCCTGCCACAATGCCGTGTTGGGAGGTCTTTGAGCCAATAAAATAAAGTGGGCGCCTTTTATAATTTCTTTAGGCTTTTCTGTACGAGCAGAACATGCGCACCAAAATCAGGGAAGGCTCCCTTTAAATGGATGTTGGGTCAAAGAACATCTTCCAATCACAAACACGGCAGGGGTCAAACGCCTGGTTTAAGAAACATTAAGATCAAATTATATCCTGTGAGGATAACAAAAACTTCCTGGATTTGTCCTTAATAAATACAGGCATTAAGGGAGAAAAGGGGAAATACAACCTATAGTAGTGGTATCAACTTGTTAAAAACCTTCAATCATTTACCGCAGCATCCAATTCGCGTATCAGATTCGCTGATTTTTTCGAAATATGTATCAACAAGTCTGAATATTTTCTTTTTTGCTCAATATTTTCATTCGCAATATTAAGTGCGGCTAAAATCAAAGTCGCAAATTTAGCAACTGATGACTGACTCGAATGTTGAGTTTCAACCTTGGTCACTTCTTTGACAAGGTAATCAGCAACCTCTTTAGCGTTGGTTATGTCTGATTCTGTTTTAAACGTATAAGGCTGCCCAAAAAGTTCTATTGTTACAAGTTGTTCCAATGAATAAGTTCTTCTACCTTTTTAGAATCATCCCTTTTGGCCGTTATTCAACCTCTGCAATATCCTCTATCCTGACCAAAAGACTATCAATCTTTGACCGGATCAAAGCCTTTTCTTGTGTGTAATTGGTTTCAGCATCAACCTTACCTTGAAGCTCTTCCTCCAACCTCTTAATTTTATTCCTAAGTTCTAGGTTTGTCGCCTCAAGTGACTTATAAACATCGATTAATTTTTCAACTTTTTTTTCAATTTCTTCAAATTGTCTTAAGATAATTTCGTTATCCAATCTTACACCTCATAATCTGTTTGTTTAATATAATCTTTTATATAACCGAAAGTCAAGATTTATTCCTTACCCGGTTATGCAAAATGTTTTCAACCGTCATAAGGTCATGTATGGTGTTAACCCCAACAGTCTCCTCGCTATCGTCACCAATAAGCACCCCCACAACCTTTCCTTCCCTATATCCTAATTCAACAATATCGGTTAGATAAAACTCGCCTTGTACGTTGTCGGATTTAATTTTTTTTAATGAATCAATCAAAATTTCTTTTTTAACGCAATATATGCCGGTGTTAATTGTCTTTATGCTCTTTTGCTTAGCGGATGCATCCGCTTCTTCTACTATTCCTGACACATTCATCTTTTCATCAAACAAAACCCTTCCGTAACCTTTGGGATTGTCAATTGTTACGGCTAAAAGTGATATGTCTCGTTTAGCTATAATATGATCTTTTAAAAGCCTCATAACGGTTTCAAAAGTTAGAAGTGGTACATCACCACATAAAATAATAACTTCTTTAGTATGATCAGGCAGATAAGGGAGTGCGCACGAAGCGGCATGACCTGTCCCGAGTTGATCTTTTTGTAAGGCAAAAATAACATTAGCATTTTCTGATACTACTTTTCGGACTTTATCAGCCTGATTGCCGATAACAAGAACAACATCATTTCCAGCAACTCTTTTGGCCATCTCTACAACATACATAATCATGGGCTTACCGAAAATCTCGTGCAATACTTTTGCTTTTTCGGATTTCATACGTTTGCCCATTCCGGCGGCAAGTATTACAATAGCTGGTTTTCCCATAATATTTTCCTTTTTTCACCCATCTCAAAACGCTCTTTCTTTTATATTTTAAACCAGGAGCATTGAATCCTTTGTTTTAAAACAAAAAGGGCAAACCATATTTTTGGTCTGCCCTCATTATTATATAAATCCAACGATCATTTCCCGTATCTCAGGGATAAATATAAACTCAAAAGCCAACGGTATTTTTTACTATTGCTTTGTTCCAGCAATCCTTATTCGATGCAAGGCTCTCTCCAGAGCTGCCTTGGCTCTCGCAAAGTCGATATCCTCATCTTCTTTTTCCAAACGTTTCTGGGCTCGTTCCATTGCAGCCTGTGCACGTCCGGTATCAATGTCACGTCTCCTTTCAGCCGATTCTGCCAGCACCGTAAGCTTATCCGGAAGCGCTTCAGCAAATCCACCGCTGGCAAAAATATATCTTTGCCCCCCGTCTGCACCCGTATAATGGATCATGCCTGTTTTTAAGGTCGTCAAAAAAGTGGTATGGCCGACAAGTACGCCAAACTCACCAAGACTTCCGGGAGCCACCGCAATTTGGACTTCTTCGCTAACAACCACTTTTTCAGGGGTAACCACTTCTAATGTAATATTTCCAGCCATCCGTTTCCCCTCATAACTAGATTGATTCGGCCATCTGTTTGGCCTTTTCTAAGACATCATCAATCCCTCCCACCATGTAAAAAGCCTGCTCGGGGAGATCATCGTGTTTGCCTTCACATATTTCTTTAAAGCCTTTTACGGTATCTTCGATCTTCACATAAGCGCCGGGTACATTGGTAAATACTTCAGCAACATGAAAGGGCTGGGACAGAAAGCGCTGAATTTTCCTTGCTCGTGATACCGTAATTTTATCTTCATCAGACAACTCATCTATTCCCAGTATTGCGATAATGTCCTGAAGTTCTTTGTATTTCTGAAGTATTTGCTGAACCTGACGGGAAGTCTGGTAATGCTCATCCCCGATATAAGCCGCGTCGAGAATTCTGGACGTTGAATCAAGGGGATCCACCGAAGGATATATCCCGAGTTCAACCAGTTGCCGGGAAAGAACAACCGTACCGTCAAGATGTGCAAATGTTGTTGCGGGGGCCGGATCAGTCAAGTCATCTGCCGGCACGTAAACACACTGTACTGCTGTAATCGAGCCCTTGTCTGTTGATGTGATCCGTTCCTGTAGTTCGCCCAGGTCAACAGCCAGGGTCGGTTGATATCCAACCGCCGAAGGCATTCGTCCCAGTAATGCTGAAACCTCGGAACCGGCCTGGGTAAACCTGAATATATTGTCGATGAAAATAAGGACATCCTGGCCCTCTTCATCCCGATAATATTCCGCAGCCGTAAGGGCTGATAGAGCAACCCGAGCCCTTGCTCCCGGAGGTTCTGTCATCTGTCCGTATATCAGGGCAGCCTTGGGAAGAACTCCGGAATCTTTCATTTCATAGTAAAGGTCATTCCCTTCACGAGTCCGTTCGCCAACACCTGCAAAAACAGAAATGCCGCCGTGCTCCATGGCGATATTGTGTACCATCTCCATCATGATAACGGTTTTTCCCACACCGGCACCCCCGAACATCCCCATTTTACCACCTCTGGGGAATGGCACCAGCAGATCTATAACCTTAACACCGGTCTCGAGAACACGAACCGTGACATCCTGTTCCGTAAATTTCGGGGCATGACGATGTATGGGCATCATCTTTTCCTGACTGACCGGTCCCAAACCATCCACAGGCTTTCCGACCACATTGAGAATACGTCCAAGCCCAGCTTCACCCACAGGCATCATAATCGGCTTGCCCGTATCCTTAACGGGCATCCCCCTAACAAGACCGTCGGTTACATCCATTGCAATAGTACGAACAATATTATCCCCAAGGTGCTGTGCAACCTCAACAACAAGATTGTCCGGCTCATCGCTGATTGTTGGATTGCTGATCAGAAGTGAGGTGAGGATCGTAGGCAGTTTGCCCTGTTCAAACTCCACATCAACCACAGGCCCCATAACCTGCATAATATTACCTATATTTTCTCCCATCTATAGACCTCCAAATCTGTTGTTTGTTATTTGTTAATCGATTAACAAATAATTAGTGACTATTTCCCAGGTTTATCCTCTAAGGGCCTCGGCACCGCCGACTATATCCATCAACTCTGCGGTTATGGATGCCTGCCGAGCCTTGTTGTATGCCAGAGTGAGATTGTCTATCATATCGTCACAAGCTTTTGACGCATTGTCCATGGCCATCATCCGTGCGGCATGTTCGCTGGTAGATGTCTCCAGTAACGCACTGTATAACTGAACATATACGCTCCTTGGCAGTAGCTCACCCAAAAGTTCATCAGGAGATGGTTCGCAAATATGCTCCGCCAGATACGGCTTGTCCTGGTCTTCGGCCTCATCTTCATCAGATTCCATTGGCGGTATGGGAAGCAACTGTTTTATTGTCGCGACCTGCCGTCCCATGCTAATAAACTCTGAATAAACGACATAGACTTCGTCATATTCTCCATTAAGAAATCCGTCTATCAAGCCTTTGCCGGCTGTGGAAGCAATATTGAACTTGATTACAGTCCCAATGACGTCAATATGCTCGCTTCTGATAGAAATTTGTTTTTTACGACACCAATCCCGTCCCTTTTTGCCAAAGTTTGTAACGGAGAACTCTATATCCTCTCCGGCTTCTTTTATAAATGAATCGGCTTTGGAAATAAGGTGTGCATTGAAACCGCCGCACAAGCCCCGATCGGAAGTGCACAAAATAATATGTTTTTTTATGACTTCATCATGCGGCAAAAGAAGAGGGTTTGTTTCTTCTCCTGCTCTTCCTGAAAGACCTCCAAGAACTTCGGCGAACTTTTCAGCATAGGATCGAAAACCCTCCATATTGGTCTGGGCGCCACGCAATCTGGAAGCCGCCACCATGTTCATGGCTTTTGTGATTTGTTTTGTCTTCTTTACCGCACCTATTTTTGTTTTGACCTCTTTTAACGTCGCCATACAAATCAGCCTTTATAATTCAAGTTATACAATCGCTTCGCGATTCTATGAAACGTCCACATTCGGCGGACTTAAAAAAAAGAAATTTCTATACTATTCAATTGCCTGTTATACAAATCAACAAATAACGAATAACTATTTGATTGTATCCTTGAACTCCTCGTCATAAGCGTTCAGGGCCTCGGCCATAACTTTGTCAAGCTCATCTGATATCTCTTGTTTCTCCGCAATTTCAGTAAAAATCTGAGGATATCTGTCTTCAATAAAAGGGTACAGCCCGGCCTCATATTTCCCTAAAACACCAACCGGATATTTGTCGAGAAAACCTTTTGTTCCTGCATAGAGTAATGTCACCTGTCTTTCAACCGAGAGCGGTTGAAACTGCGGTTGCTTCAAAATCTCAACAAGCCTTTCTCCACGGGCAAGCTGTGCCTGAGTTGTCTTATCCAGGTCGCTTCCAAAAGCGGCAAACGCTTCAAGTTCACGGAACTGGGCCAGATCAAGCCTGAGGGTACCGGCCACCTGTTTCATGGCTTTGACCTGAGCCGCACCCCCCACGCGAGACACAGAAAGTCCGACATTAATTGCAGGCCTAACACCTGCAAAGAACAGACTGGGCTCAAGAAAGATCTGCCCGTCGGTAATGGAAATAACATTTGTCGGAATATATGCTGCAACATCACCTGCCTGGGTTTCAATAATCGGAAGCGCGGTGAGAGAACCGGCGCCCAGCTCGTCGTTGAGCTTAGCGGCTCGTTCCAGCAGGCGGGAGTGATTATAAAAAATATCACCCGGGTAAGCTTCACGACCTGGTGGACGTCTCAAAAGAAGTGAAACCTGGCGATATGACGCCGCCTGTTTTGAAAGGTCATCATAGATTATGAGCGCATGCATCTTATTGTCCCGGAAATATTCCCCCATGGCACATCCCGAATAAGGAGCGATATACTGCAATGTTGCCGGGTCGCTGGCACAGGCTGCAATAACAATCGTATATTCCATGGCCCCGTGTTTTTCAAGGGCGGCAACGACCTGGGCAACCGTCGATTTTTTCTGACCGCAAGCCACATAAATACAGTAAACATCCGTATTTTTCTGATTAATGATGGCATCCACCACAAGAGCTGTTTTGCCGATCTGGCGGTCACCAATGACAAGTTCTCGTTGGCCGCGGCCCACCGGTGTCATGGCATCAATAGCTTTTGCTCCGGTGTACATGGGTTCATGCACACCCTTTCTGTCAATAACACCCGGCGCAACCATCTCGACCCTTCTGGTTTCTTTGGTATCTATCGGTCCCTTGCCATCAAGAGGTTCACCAACTGCCGAAAGTACCCGCCCAAGGACACCTTTCCCCACAGGAACCTCAGCAATTCGGCCGGTCCGCTTGACCATATCACCTTCTTTGATACCGAAGTCATCACCCATAACGGCAATGCCTACGTTATCTTCCTCAAGGTTCAGCACAAGGCCAAAAATGCCACCCGGAAATTCAACCAGCTCCATGGCCATAACCTTTTCCAGACCATACACTCTGGCAATACCATCACCCACCGACAAAACAACCCCTGTTTCACTCAATTCGACTTTCTTGTCGTAATCCGTAATCTGTTCCTTAATAATCTGACTTATTTCTTCAGCTTTTAGTTCCATTATACACTCTCACCCCTTTTTAAAGATTCTCTCATATTGAGTAATTGTGTTTTGATGCTACCGTCCAAAACCAGATCACCTATTCGAGAAACAATCCCCCCTATAAGGCTGGGGTCTTGTTCAACCTCTAAAATAATATCTTTACCTGTCTTTTTCGACAGGGTAGTACGAATTTTTTCAACGGTTTCGGATGACAATTCAGTAGCCGAAACCAGACTGGCACGCACAACGCCTTTTAATTCATCGGCCAGTTTTTTATAAAACTCATTGATATCACTTAGAAATCCAAACCGTCCTTTGTCAAACAGCAAAAGCAGGAAAGATGCCATAACTTTGGAAATATTTACTTTATCTATTACCGCCTGCAAAACCTTTTTACGGCCTCCGGCATCATAAAGCGGGTTGGTAATTGCCTGCTCAAGCTCTTTTTCACTTGTAATTAAATCTGAAAATCGATCAAGTTCTTCTTTATAGGTCTCAGCCTTATCATCCTCTTTGCCGATAATCAGAAGTGCCTTGGCATAACGCCGGGCTATTTTCAAATTTTTCATTATGCCACCACCTTCTCTAAATATTCGTCTACCAATTTATCCTGATCCTGGGTTGTAATATTATTTTTTATCAAGGTTTCAGCATTAACAAGCGCTTTTTCGAGTATATCTTGCTGCAGTTTTATTTTGGCCTGTTTGAACTCATGCACAATATTGCGGCGGGCCTGTTCTTCTAGTTTCTCGACAGTCTTTTTTGCCTCATCGATAATCCTCGCCTTGGCCTCGTTTCCCTGCCTTATATACTCTTCAATAAGCTTCTCAGACTCCTGTTCCAAGTGCGAAAGCCTTTCATTGTATTTTACCAGTTCCTTTTCTGCTTCCTTTTTCTTAGTCTCCAGTTCGCTGAGCTGATCTTTAATACCTTTAATTCTGGAATCAAGCGCTTGTGATACAGGCTTGCGTAAAACCAAAAAAAGACCGATAGCCAGAACAGCAAAATTCATAACCTTGTAAGTATCGGTCGCTACCCATCCTTTACTGCCGTTTCCTTCTGACGAAGCTATAGTCGTCCCCACAAAGCAGAATAAAAGCACGGCCATAATAACTATCGCGGTTAATCCTTTTTGAATAATCAGATTTTTGCGATTAATACCGGACTGTCTTCTTATATTAAGGTTCATTAAACAGCCCTCCCCAGAATTTTTTCACCAATAGCACTCGCAAAGGTATCAATCTCCTTTTGTAAAGATGCCCTGACAGTCTCGGCATCCTTTGCAATTTTTTCACGTACCTCGGCAAGGTCTGCCTGAGCCTTTTGATTAATTTTATCGATTATCTCTCTTTCTTGGCCAGCAGCCTCATTTAATAGGGCATTCTTATCATTTAATCCTTTAGCCCTGGCATCTCTAATCCCCGAATCGAAGGCCTCGTTTTTTTCCTTTACTTCCTTGTCTGAAGTCTCGATATTCTGCTCAAGGTTTGTAATTTTTTCCTTTCTTTGGATCAGAATGTTGCGAATCGGCCTGAATAAAATAATATTTAATACCCATACAATAAGGAGAAAATTGGCCATTTGGACCCAAAGCGTCCAATCAGGAATAACCGTTATTCCACCTGAGCCAAAAGCAACTCCCGTAAACAATAGAGAGGCTAATATAAAATAGAAGATAATCCGACCTTTCCGGTTTAAACCAACTATTTTCATCTATAGATCCTCCATCCATGAAACTTGTAAACGCGATTTATATAAACTCATGTTTTTAACTCGGCGGTCTATAACATCAGTAATAAAGGTTGTCAAAGGTTTTTTTTAATTTTTCTTTTATGTCTTATTTCCCGTTAAAATTAAACCTGTTACATTGATAAAAGAAAGGGTTCAGACTTTCATAAAACAATTTCCATTGAAAACAACTCCGGATTCAATCAAAACAACCGGAGCCTGAATATCACCTGTAACACGACCCGGCGGATAAACTTCAATTTTTTCCTTTGCATGGATTGTACCATTTACCTCACCCATAATTATCGCGACATCAACAATTATCTCTGCGTTCACAACAGCTTTTTCCCCTATAATCACCGTACCTTGCTTGCTGCTAATTTTTCCGGTAACATTTCCGTCCAGCCTGACGGTATTACTAAACTCGATTGTCCCTTCAATACTGGTACCGGCTCCCAGCAAAGTGTTTATGGTTTGGGGCTTCTTTGTTTTTTTCATACATTCTCCATAACCCGGACAAGCCGGTGCAGATCATCCCTTCAGGATATAAAGTAAATATACAGAAAATAGATGAGAGCACATTGTCCGGTTAAGTAACGCATCATATTTCGTGATTATTCAAACAGGAAGCGCCTCATGCTTATACTCATTAAAAGGCCGACACAAATCATTATGCTAACGATGGATGAACCTCCATAGCTGATAAACGGCAGCGTCACACCGACGATCGGCATCAGGCCCATAGCCATCCCAATATTGATAAAAATCTGCCAGAACATCATTGCCGTGATGCCTACAGCCAGAATAGTGCCAAAAGGATCTCTGCATCTATAGGCAATGTTTAATCCCCAGATAATAAGCATAAGAAAAAGAAAAAGCATACCCACCGACCCCACAAATCCCCATTCCTCGGCCAAAACTGAAAATATGAAATCGGTATGCTGCTCAGGTAAAAAAGAGAGTGCGTTCTGAGTTCCTTTCAAATATCCTTTGCCGAAGATCATGCCGGAACCTATGGCAATTTTGGATTGTATAATATGATAGCCTGCACCCAGGGGATCACGGTCTGGATCTATAAATGTTAATATCCGTTTCTTCTGGTAACCTTTCAGTAAAAACCAGACCAAAGGACCGGTTATCGTACACGCAGTAATAATACATAAAAATGAGCGTCTCTCAATTTTTACAAAAACAGTCATGAAACCGGCAATCAAAACCACCACCATGGCTGTCCCTAAATCCGGTTGTTTAACGATTAAAATAAAAGGCATTGCCGTCAATATCAAAGGGGTAAAGAGTTCTCGCAAGGTAAAACCCCTGGTATCTGAAAATTTGGAATAGTATCTTGCCAGACTAATTATCACGGCAATCTTGACAAGTTCTGAAGGTTGAATTGAAATAGGGCCCAATACGAGCCAACGCCTTGCTCCCCCAACATATTTCCCCATTATTAATACATATATCAAAAGCAATATGCACACCGCATAGATTGCGGGAGCCCATCGATACAATGATTTATAATTAATCAAAAAAGACAAAACCATGCCGGTCATCCCGGCACAATACCAGATCATCTGTTTAAAATAGAGTGTTTTTTGCGGCGTGGGAGTCGCTGATGTTACCGCGCTGTATAGGGTAACAAGACCCAATATTCCGATTAAAAAAGTGAGTCCCAATAAGCCCCAATCAAAGTATTTTACAAACCGCCGATCAAACATGGTCGCTACATTCCATATAACTATTATTATTGCTTGGAGATTTCAGCTTTCAGCTGCCTTACATATTCATCCTTTTCCAAATATGTCCTAATTATTTCCCTTGCTATGGGCGCTGCTGCAGTTGATCCGTGTCCTCCATGTTCTACAAGCACGGCAACGGCTATTTGTGGATTCACCGATGGCGCATAAGACACAAACCATGCATGATCTTTGAAATGGTACGGAATATCTTTCTCAGATAGATGGGGATCATTAGAACGTCCCACCACCTGTGCGGTTCCGGTTTTTCCGCTGATATCGATACCTTTAATATGTGCGATCCGTCCAGTTCCTTTGGGACTGTTAACGACTTCCCACAGACCTTTTTTGACAATCGCCAATGTCTTTTTGCCGGCAGGCAGCCTGCCGATAATCTGCCTTTTGCTTTGAATAACAATATCACCATCTACTGTTTTAACCGATTTCAGTATCAGTGGCTTATATCTTGTTCCGCCATTTGCCAATGCCGAAGTCAGAACCAGCATCTGCAATGGCGTTGATAGGTCAAACCCCTGCCCGATGGCCACTGAAAGGGTCTCTCCTCCTTGCCAGGAAATGCCGGTTCGCCGCTTTTTCCAGGCCGAGGTTGGAATCAGCCCTTCTGCCTCATCGTCCAGATTTATCCCGGTTGCCGACCCCAAACCACATGCCTTGGCGTAAAACGCAAGCGGATCTATGCCCAGCTTTTGACCCACCTGGTAAAAAAAGACGTCACAGGATTGGGATAATGCTTTAACAATATCTACGCTACCGTGGCCTCCGCGTCTCCAGCATCTATAAATACGATTTCCGTATTTATAATACCCCGGACAGTGCATGGTTGTGTTTTCATCGATAACACCTTCCTCCAGCCCTGCAATTGCGGTTGCAATCTTAAAAGTAGATGCAGGAGGATACTCACCCTGAATAGCCTTGTTTTCCATGGGGCTTAACGGATTGGAAATCAAAGACTCCCATTGTTTGTGTGACATACCGTCAACAAAAGCATTCTGGTCAAATGAAGGTGAGCTTGCCATTACAAGTATGTCTCCTGTCTCCGGATCCATAGCTACCACTGCACCGGCTGCGCCTTCTAAAAGTGCTTCCGCCTTTTTCTGCAAAATGTAGTCAATGGTCAGATATATATTTTGTCCGGGCAGGGCATCAACCGTTTTTAAGACTTTAACAACCTGTCCCATGACATTTACTTCGACCTGTCGCCCCCCTCGCTTTCCCTTCAAAAACCGTTCAAATATTTTTTCAACACCAAACTTTCCGATAAAATCACCGCCTTTACACTCCGGATGTTTCCCCGATTTGAGCTCATCAGAACTGATTTCACTCAAATATCCGATCAGATGGGCGGCGCTCTGCCTTTTGATGTAGTGTCTTCGAGGCTTTACATTTACAACAATACCGGGAAGATCGAATTTTCGAACATCGACAGCCGCAAGGGCATCTCGCCCGATATCCTGTTTCAAAAGAATCGGTTTATAGGACAAAATACCTTTATTATGCCCAATTTTTTTCATAAGCTCCGATACAGGAACCTCAATCAATTTAGCCAACTTCTCAATAGTACGATCAACAGGTTTGGCGTCTTTTAAAATAATACTAAGATCAAACGCCGGCCGATTATCAACAAGAAGTATTCCATTACGATCAAAAATCATCCCTCTGGAAGCATCTGTACTTTGCAGCCGAATACAGTTGTTTTCTGAAAGTCGCCTTAACTCCTGTCCCTGAACCACCTGAAGATAAAATAAACGTAATAAAAGAATAAAAAAGGCTCCTGAAACGCATAATATCACCCGGATTAAACGTTGTTTGTACCAATCGGTATCTGCGGTTTTTAAATATTTGCCCAAAGGGACCTCAATCAATTTTCTTTGACAACCACTTTCTTAAGCCAGTTATTCCATCTTTTATGGGAATAATTAAAAAACATCAGAAAAATCGGCCCGGTAAATATTGCCCATAAAACCTGTATCGTAACCGTGCTTATAGCAGCAGATAAAAACTGCGTGCCCGGTTTGAACATGGCAATGATTCCTATAAATATGCAATTTTGCAGTAACACGCCTGCAGCAACAATAAATGGCAAAAGAAAGCTGTCTCCTACATGTAAAAATGTAATAATCCACCGAACCCCTGCGAAGAGCCAGATATAGGTTGTTAAATATAGCCCAAACGGGCCTCCGGAAAGGCTATCCATCATAATTCCAAAAAAGAGTATGACAGGTATGCTTTGACGAAGAGAATGAAAAAGACTTAAATAAATAACAAACGGGAAAAGCAGATCATAAAACCTGTCGAACAAATGGAAATAGGGCATAACCGTTGTCTGAAGAAGCACCAGACAAATACAGATGCCGACATGAAAACAATACGTCATTGCTCGCTCTGAAACTTATGCTTTTTGGGGTTCAGTACAATCAGAACCTCTTCAAGTTTTTCGAAATCAACGAATGGGGTAACTGATACTTCCTGAAAAATCCCTGACTTGGGTTTGATAACGTCCGAAACGTGGCCCACGGGAAGTCCTTTTAGAAAAACACCATCCAATCCGGATGAAACAACGGTATCGCCAACTGCAACCCCTTTCTTGCGCAGAACATATTTAAAAACACATCGGTCCGCAAACCCGCCCTTAATAATTCCGCGCGCCCGAGTCCCCTGCACCAGTGCATCGACGGCACTGTTATGGTCAATAATCAGAAGAACTTTGGAATTATGGACCGAGACCTCTGCAACCTGCCCCACAATTCCTTGAGGAATCACAACAGCCGCACCTTTTTCCACACCATCATCTTTTCCCTTATTTATCATTATCGTCTTAAACCAGGGAGAGGGATCTTTGCCGATAACCTCGGCAGCAATTACTTTATTGGTAATGGTTTTCTGAAAGTTAAGTAAGCTTCGGAGACGAATGTTGGAAAGCTTAAATTCCTTATGCAGATTGTTTCTTTCAACTGCAAGACTTAATGCTTTTTTATAATTATCATTTTCTTTTGCCGTTTCAACAAGAAAGAAATAGTGGAACCAGATATCTTTTACAAAACGAATTGAACGGGAAACAGCCTCCTGAAACGGGGCAATTAAAGAAATAGCTATCCGCCCTGGGCCATACGATTGATAGCGGCGATTGGAAACAGAAAGGACTATGATGTTGACAGCAATCAGAACGATCACCCCAATAATCATCACCATCTTTTTGGGGAACATAACACTATGTAATTACAACTTGTTTGAGGATTTCGATGCTGTCGAGAGCTGCACCAGAGCCAAGTGCCACTGTTGTTAATGGATCCTCGGTTATAGTTATCGGAAGGCTGGTTTCCTCCCTGAGAAGCTTGTCTATATTTTTTAATAGTGCACCGCCTCCTGTCAAAACAATTCCCCTGTCCACAATATCGGCAGCAAGCTCCGGCGGTGTTTGTTCCAGAGCTATTTTGACTGTTTCAACAATAGCATCTATCTGCTCGGAAATGGCTACCCGTATCTCCTCCGAATCAATAGCCAGAATTTTGGGTATTCCCGATGCAAGGTCTCTACCTTTGACTTCTATTGTCTCCAAATCCTGAGATTCCGGGTATGCATTCCCGATTGTTGTTTTAATAATTTCAGCTGTTCGTTCACCGATCAACAAGTTATATTTACGTTTGATATACTGAATGATAGCCTCATCCATCTTATTTCCGGCCACCCTGATTGATCTGCTGTAAACAATTCCCGCCAGAGATATTACCGCAACCTCTGTGGTACCACCGCCGATATCGACAATCATATTGCAGATCGGTTCAGTAATAGGAAGGCCGGCTCCGATTGCAGCGGCCATGGGTTCTTCGATCAGAAATACTTCGCGCGACCCTGCAGATTCAGCGGATTCCCTGACAGCACGTTTTTCAACCTGCGTAATTCCTGACGGAATGGCAATAACAATTCTCGGCCTGACAAATGTACGCCGGTTATGGACCTTGTGAATAAAATGTCGGAGCATCGCCTCGGTAACTTCAAAATCAGCGATAACACCATCACGCATGGGGCGAATGGCTACGATATGTCCGGGTGTCCGGCCCAGCATATTCTTGGCCTCAAGACCAACAGCAAGAACACGGTTTTTCATCCGATTGTCCGTTCGAACCGCAACAACAGAGGGTTCATTCAATACAATGCCCTTACCTTTAACATAAACAAGTGTGTTTGCAGTACCAAGATCGATAGCAAGATCATTGGAAAATGCACCTAAAATTTTATCTATAAATAGACCCATGACACCTCATATCGGCACACGAAAAGTGCTCATCCCTCATTTTTAAAAGATATTTTTTATAACCCTGAAAAAAGCTTGATAATTTGTCAGTCATTTAAATAAATAAATTTATCAGACTCACTCTATGATTACAAGAAAAATATCAAGCTATAAAATCGCATCCCTATTTAATTAAACCGTTATTCATAAGCTTTTTCATGACCCTATCATGCAATTTCGGTCTAAAGGCTTTTATTTTGTTATTATCACGCGATGGATGTACACGGTTGGTTAATAATATAATGATCACTCTGCGGTCAAGATCCATCCAGAAAGATGTGCCGGTGAAGCCAAGATGACCCACTGTTTCCTTTGAAAAATATTGGCCGCAACTTGAGCCGACCGGAGATGGGGTGTCAAACCCCAGAACTCGACCGGTATGTTCCTGACGTTTAAAAAAACTTTGAATTAAATCAGTATCAAATACACCCGTGGAAGGGGAACCCAAATATGCGGCCATAAGCTCGGACAAAAGAGAAAGAACATCTTTGGCCGTCCCGAAAAGACCCGCATGTCCCTGGATACCCCCCACCACGTAGGCGTTATCATCATGGACCGCGCCTTCCAAAAGTATGTTCCGCCACGAACAGAGTTCGGTAGCGGCAAATTTTACCTGACGGGGCGTTAAATCAAGATCCACAAAAAACAGATTTTCAAGGCCCAATGGATGGTAGATCTCTTTAGTAACAAACCGGTCCAATCGATTTCCGGACACCTGTTCTATTACCCAGCACAGAATCATGAATCCTATATCACTATACATCACCTCTTTGCCGGGGGGATTTATAAGCGGTTCTTTCGCCAGAAGCTCTCTTAACGCATCTTTTCTTAGATTTGGCTTAAGCTTGCACAACAGTTTGTAATAGGGGCGGTAATCCGGAAAGCCCGAATTATGATAAAGCAGGTTTTCTATACTTATCCGTCCCTTGTCTGTGCTGTTAAATTGGGACAAAATCGATCCCAGATGTTGACCCAGCTCCAGCTTTTGTTGAGAAATGAGCTTTATGATCGCCAGCGTGGTTGCCAGAGGTTTTGTAAAAGATGCCAGGTCAAAAACGGTATGACTTGTCATTTGACGACCAGAGAATATATTCGCATATCCGTATGCTTGGAAAAAAATTTCGGAACCGGCGGTTGAGACCAGGAGCACTCCTCCGGGGAACACTTTATTGGAAACCGCTTGTTTCATCAAGTTGTTTACCGATTTCATGTTGTCATTCGTCAGTAGTAGCCATGGTTGCCGGTTCATGAAAAGTCAAAATTTGCCGGTCAGCGTCAAGGGTTGCTCCCAGTCCCATTGGAATCGTGATATTGATCCTGGCGTGGCCGATTTCAAAACCAGAAAGAATAGGAATGTTGACATCTTTAAACACTTCCTGAATGATCCGGAATATCTCATCAAGTTTTCCACACGCTTCAAAGGAACCCAGGAAAAGGCCCTTAATCCCCTCAAAACATGTGGCAAGCTTCATCTGGGTTAGCATCCGGTCAATTCGATAGGGCGCCTCTCCCTGATCCTCAAGAAACAGGATCTTCCCGTTGAAACGCGGGGTATAAGGAGTCCCAACAAGATGACACAAGGTGGTCAGGTTCCCGCCGACCACAAATCCAGAGGAAACACCCGGCTTGATGACAATGCCTTTTTCGGGTTTCAGCTCAAGGATTATATTGGATGTCATCACCCTACGCATTGCCGCGATGGTCTCTTCGGCGGTGTTTGCCAGGGTGGTTACCACAGGCCCGTGAAAGGTGACCAGGCTGCACCGGGTATGTAATACGGACAGCAGCACCGAAATATCGCTGAATCCCACAAAGATTTTGGGATTGTTTTGAATGGTTTTAAAATCGAGAAACGGAAGTATCCGCAGGCTGCCATACCCGCCCCGGGCACAAACAACCGCTTGGACGGCCGGATCATCGAACAGACGATTCACCTGATCCGCCCGCTGCACGTCGGTTCCGGCAAGAAATCCATGTTTTCGGAAAATACCCTCATCAAAAAACGTTTTAAACCCCATTGACTCCAGAACCGCCTTCCCTTTCATGAATTTTGCCGGGTCAAACGGACCGGCAGGCGCAACAATGCCAACTGTATCGCCCGGCATCAGACAGCGAGGCTTAATGGATTTTTTCTCTTTAATTTGCATGGGGTTGTGTGTTTCTTAAATTAAGTTTTAGAATAACGGATAACGCCAAAATCGAGTTTTGATTAAATTTGTGTTAAATAAAACGTCCTTTTTACGAAATCGTCAATAAAAATTTAAAACTATTATCATATGAAGGTTTCGGAAAAATCTATATTGATCGCAGAAAGTATAAGGAAACGACTTTTTCACAGTCATCATCTTATATCATATCTTGACATGGCATATTTGAGATGTTAATTATTCATTTATCGTCGGGGCGTGGCGCAGTCTGGAAGCGCACTTGAATGGGGTTCAAGGGGTCGGAAGTTCAAATCTTCTCGCCCCGACCAAAAATAAAAAGTAAATCAATCGGGTTAGCAATCAGGCTTTCCTGCTCTTTTTTTTGAAACCGCCTGCCATCTTGCCAGTAATAATTGAACAGCACCCGCTGAAGATAGTTTAAAAGAAGAATTCACACGTCACACGAAAGTATAAAAGGGTTGGAATGTCTTCCGACGCCTTTCATTAAGCCGGTTTCCTTGGGCTTCCTTGTCCTTGTGAATATCATCCAGGGAAAGGATGAGCAAGCCTTAAGGCGGGGTGTTCTAAACGGTCTGGTGCCATTCCTTCAATCCCATAATCCTCCAACACCACAGAATTCTTGACAGTCCTTTATTACTGGTGTATTTAATTGAATTAATTCAAATTTCGGAGGCTTCAAATATAGTCAAAGAAGCTCTTTTTTTACATGTGGGAAATCGTTGAAAATGTGGGTAGATCATTAAACGTATTAAACGTATAAAGGAAAGGAGGAACCCGGAAATGAAGAATCTAATTAAGAACCTGCAAGCCGCGAACAGGGATCTAAAGGCACTATCAAAGAAAGTTGATAAGATGATTGTCGAGGTCGGGAAACTTGAGAAACCAAAATCAGCAAAGAAAGCCGTGGCCAAAGCAAAGCCCGTAAAAAAGGTCGTTGCTAAAAAAACCGTCAAATTAACAGCGGCCGATACTCTTTTTGGCATAATTAAAAGATTCAAAAAGGGCTCTGATGTGGCTACACTGATGGAAAAGACGGGTTTCAATAGAAGAAAAATATACGACAATGTTAAGATTTTGAAGAAGCAGGGGAAAATTAGGACTGCTGGAATTGGCGTGTATGTTAAGGCATAAACACTTCGATAATATTTAATTTTGACGGTTTCGTAAAAAGTCTGATTTTGCTCTCTCTGTGAGAAATTTTGGGATTCATAAATCGCCCGGCTAAATTTCAAAAACTCGGGCTAATGCCCTCAAACAGTTTGAAATTTTTAACGCCAGGTGATTTATGAATCTTTTTCCAAAATTTCTCAATGTCGTTCACAAAATGACTTTTTACGAGTTCATCAATTTTTGGAGTAAATAAAAAAGACCTTTAGGAGACCCGAGGCGGTGAGCTGGAAATTGACGACTCAATTCAGGAAACAGCCCCATGTCATGAATAAAGGCTTATACATGACATTTAAATTATACCAGGGTATGAGCCTCTTCTGTTTCCGGGGCAATTAATGAACCCATTGCATTCGGGTAGAGACCGGATTTTTGACCATATGAACAATCCGTAGTACACCTCAGGAATAAATCTAACCATAGGGGGGTTAAATGCAAAATTATATAGATCGTATTGTTCGTGCTGCCAAGCTCGATATTAACCTATATGAAGAGGTTGAGGCGGATAAAGGAGCAATGGGTCAAGCCATGGGAGTTGTTGTGCTTTCCAGTCTGGCAGCCGGGATAGGAAGCATAGGAACCATAGGAGCAAAGGGAATCGTTATCGGAGCGATCACAGCTCTTATCGCTTGGTATGTTTGGGCCTATATGACGTATTTTATCGGTGTTAAACTCCTTCCTGAGCCCCAGACCAAAGCTGATCATGGTGAATTGCTGCGAACCATCGGTTTTTCAAGCTCTCCGGGGTTAATTCGAGTATTGGCTATTATACCTGGTATATCCGGGATCATTTTTGCTATCGCTTCAATTTGGATGTTAATAGCTATGGTTATTGCGGTAAGACAGGCTCTTGACTATCAGAGCACATTACGTGCTATAGGTGTTTGTATGATTGGCTGGGTTATTCAAGCAATAATCTTTATGATTTTATTTTCTATTTTAGGCACAACAAACTGATTTCTTGACTACTTTAAAAAGATTTTTTTTCTTATTATGCCTAAACCATTCACACTATGGCGTTTTGGCATCGTGTATATCTTCGGTTCGGACTTCTCGATTCTTCATTTGAATTCGGTTTAAAATCCCAGGTCTTCATTGATCAAAATAACCTTCACCCTTCCTTTGGGAAATGATTTTTCGGTAATCGTCCAAGTATTACAGATACGGTCAGGACTTTTGCATTCTTCGCAATATGAGGTTTTGGCGCACGGTGTTTTTTTGTCCAGACGCATGGTGTTGACCGGAGCGGCATAGTTTTTAATACGGAACATGGCCGCATCCAGGTCAGGGACAATTTTATTGCGGCCTGCAAGGATAATAACATGTTTCGGGCCGAAAGTGATCCCTCCGATACGGTTGCCGATCATATCAAGGTTAACAAGCTGACCGGTCTCGGTCACCGCGTTACTTCCGGTAATAAAAAGATCCACCAGCAGTGACTGCCGGCGACGCTCCAGACTTTCTTCGGGAGACAGCTTTTTTTCAAAAGTGTCCAGCACGGTTAAATCACTCCTTTTCTTCAAAGCATCATATAGCCCCGTAGCAGTGAATGTTATGGATCCTCCCCATGAAATGCTTCTGGGCGCAGTCTCGGGTATAATTTTTTCCAATACAATCTTTTTGGCTTCATCGGTATTTTCCGCCACAAAGGCTTGGAAGTTGTTTGAATCCAAAGTGTTCTTAAGATCCGTCAATCTTGTTTTCCAAAAGGTATCAATCGGTTTGTCCATAATATCCTCCTCTCTAATAATTTATCGTAAATTAAAAAGTTGCTCAGGACAAAAAGGAAGTTGAGCATTAACAACCAGTTATAACTTTAGCAGAATCTGATTTCTGACAGACCGGGATTCTCCGGCAGATATCACCCGGATGGCGGGGTTTCCTTTTACCGGACACTTATATTCACAGATACCGCACCCCACACAGCTTTCCAGATCTACATAAGGCAGTTTTACACTGACCTCTTTCCCATCCGGTGACCGGATCGTCTCTTGTCTTAGACGTATGGCCTTGGGCGAAGTGGGACAGAGTTCTTCACAAACGATGCAGGAACCGTTTCCCGACCACGGGAGACATCGTCCCCGGTCTATATGGGCCGACCCTATCCTGACGGGAGTTTCGATTTTCTCTTTGCCTGATAATTTACGGATAGCCCCTGTCGGACAAACCCCACTGCAAAGTGTGCAGGTATATTCACAATAGCCCTGGATCATAATGAGATTCGGCGTCCAGAACCCGGCCATTCCCGCTTCTGTAAGTGCAGGGTTGATTGCGTTTGTTGGACAAACCTTCATGCAGAGTCCGCACCGCTGGCAGAGCTTTAAAAAATCCTTTTCGGGCAATGAACCCGGGGGTCTGATCAGACGTGCATCAGACACCTTGTGCAACCTGCCGTCCAACCGTCCTAAAAGGGGAAAGGATAGGCCGGCCAATAAACCACCCAGCACCGCCCGGCGACCCATATCAGGTTTTTTACTAACCTCCGGCGGCCATCCCAATTTAAAAACAATGGCATTTTCAGGACAAGCGTTAAAACAATTAAAGCAGAATATACATTCCGAGGCTTCCCATTCCTGGCCAGGAACAGGAGAGGCTGCTCCCTGGCATGATTGAAGACACAAATTGCAATCAGTGCATTTCTCAGAATGTTTTTCAAGTCTCAGTATGCTGAACCTTGCAAAGACTCCAAGAAGCGCACCCAGAGGACATAGGGTGCGGCACCAGAAACGCGGACGGATACGGTTGAGAAACAAAATAAATAGAAAAAGAATGCCAATGAACCACGCAGATTTGAAGGCTTTATATCCATACCCGAAAACCGGTGATACGAAAACCTCCCCGCCGTAGCTTATATAATTCAAGATTTTTATATCGCTTTGCGCAGCCAGATTCAACAATTCTTTAATTCCGGTTCCGATCCCGGGAAAAACAGCAAGGGACAGAGAACGGAAGAAAAAAGCCATGGGGTCTAGCAGTCCGGTGAGATTCAGACCCAGCAACGCAGCCATAAGAAACAGGATAAGCAAAAAATATTTGAATCTCTGACTGGCGTGTTTTTGGTTAGCATGGATCATATTCTGTTTTTTCAGGGCCGGTCTGATATAACTCACCATATGATGTAGGGTGCCCAAAGGACAGATAAAGCCACAGAAAATCTTGCCGAAGAAAAAAGTCAGGACAACAATCCCGAAAGCCCACCCAAAGCCTTTGATCCACTGGTGCCCTGATATGAGAGATGTAACCCATATGAGGGGATCAAGCTGAAAAAAATATGTGACTGGATAATCCAGCTCCATGTCCTGTTCAACGTTCAGAGCTATGGAATAATCCAGATAAATGTCCTGGGGCAGGCGGCTTTCAATTAGGAGAAAAATGAAAAGAATTAAAAAAAAGGTCTGGCTCATGCGTCGTATCCAGACCAGATGGTTTGCTTTCAAATGATTACCTTGTTCTCACGGAGTTTCTGAAATTCAGTTGTGCCAAGTCCCCATTTTTCCCCGAGGCCAATGAAACCGATGTCCCGGGGCCGAAAATTAAAAAGACCTGCGGCTTTGGCATCTGCGGCAACAGGATCATCACTCAATATAAGGCGATTTAAGACCACCACATCCGAACGGCTTCCGCCCGAGGGACCATTAGCGACCATGATCCGGGTGGCATCTATGAGAGTGACCGTGGGATTGAAAAATTGAGCCAGATCTACGATGGTTAGATGGATATCCTGATGCAGGGCACTTCTCCTGCCGCCCACGGCTCCAATCCAGTTTTTCATGCCAAGGGTCAGACCGCTAAGGCTATGGACCTTGGCAACCGGTAGATTGATGACTTTGTCGGCCTCAACCAGCGGCAAGAAAACCGGCCAGACATCCAGACGGTGTCCCCGTAATTTCATGTTCCGCATCAATGAGGACCGGGGATAGACCAGATCCGCTCCGGTTTTTTTCGCCACCATCCCGGCACCTGTGATGGCAAAACAGCGTCTGGCGTCATGGATGGTATGATCGGCGATTCTGACTTTTTTGGCTCCGGCCTCCTGGCAAAGTTCAACAACCGCTTCCAGAACTTCCGGATTGGTGGTTGCCGCAAGGTCTGGGAGCCTTGCCCAGGAGATATTCGGTTTGATCACCACCACATCCTGTTTTGAAACAAATTTCTGTATTCCCCCGGCTGCCTCAAAAACCTTTCTGGCTAATGCCTTAACAGAATATTGATGATTCTGGCCGATCCCCTCTATAATAAATTTTTTATTGGTTGATCCGGCCCAGGCCGAAATCGTTTTTTGAAGTGGCCATGTCACTACACCGGTCAGCGCAAGGCCTCCGGATATTTTAAGAAGCTTTTTTATCGATTGTCTGCGGGTAATGGGATGATAATTCATCATCAGCTCCTCATCAAACAGTACCTATTATTATTCCCGAATCATTGGGTGAGTCAAAAAAAATGCGTCGGATTTTCCTGACCCCGGCATCAGAAAGCATGTCTCGGATCTGCTTTTCAGAATAGGATTGTCCTGACGGCGTTACCAAGAGCATATTCAGGGAAAACAGAGCCGGGAAAAGAGGGCCGTCCATACTGTCGTTTAAAATAAAATCGTGGATCAGGATCATGCCTCCAGGTTCCAGAGCAGAAACAGCCTTTCCGATAATTTTACAGCAGTCCTCGGGGCCTTCACCGTGGAGAATATGAGACAACCAGGCAACGTCATAGATCCCTTCAATCTCTTCTTCTAAGTAATCCACATTCTTGAAATCGATCCGGTCTTGCAAATTAAATTTAGCAATAGTTTTTTCGGCAAAGGGACGAGTGGTGGGCATGTCATAAACAGTTGCTTTGAGCCGGGGATTGTTCATACAAAAATGGATGGCATAAGTCCCGGGGCCACCACCCAGATCGAGTAAACGCCGCCGACCGGAAAGATCTATTTTAGTCACCAGCACCGGAGCGAGATTCATCGCTAAATTGAACATACCCATAAGAAAATTTTCTCGTTGCTCTTCATCCGTATGAGTTACTCTATGCCTTACCGAACGGCCGGATTGAACCGCCACATTCAGTCGGCTCCAGGACTCTATCAAATTGTGATGGTGAAGAATGATGTGCCCCATATATCGGGAAGAGTCCTTGCAAAGAAAAGTTAAACTCAACGGTGTATTGGAATAAATATCTTCTGTTTTCACCAGAAGGTCCATGGCAGAAAGGGCATTGAGAAGCATTTTAACGCCTCTTTTGTCGCCGTCGAGTGTGTCGGCCACATCTTCTCCCTTAAGATGATCCTTGCCTATGATTGTAAAAACATCGAGCTTAACTCCTGCATGAAGCGTACAAGTTTCCCAATAACTGCCTGATAATTCTAATATCTTTTCCGGATTCAGTTCTTCTAAGGTCATAATATTTTATCTTTTCTGTGATATTGAAGATATGATCTATGTTAATCCTAACAAAGTTATAATAATTTTTCAACCGGTATCACCTAACCCGCCGTCGTTCTTCACTTTTGTATCATTTGAACGTTACAAAACAAGGAGCCAAACAAGCATTTGGGTGATCCGGTTTTTAAGCGGGTCAATATCTGATACCATTTTTTAAATTTTTTAAAAATTTCTAAGAAAAACACTTTACATTTTTCATTCATGATTTATTGTCAAAAATCGCCATATTCAAAACCCGTATTTCAGGAGATACCATGACGAACCAAATGAAAATTCCGGACGATTTGCAATGGGCTTTTCAGCGCTTGATTGATCACCTTCCCGACCCACTGAAAGATGATGACCACACAAAACAAGTTATTTTAACTTACTTAAAATTTGAGGATGAAAAATTGGCTCGACATCGTATTGAGATCATCAAAACACATTTTCGCGAAAAAACTGTTAAAGAATCATCTGAAATCCAGACGTTGTTGGATCTTCACACTGACGGGAGTGATATGTCCGAATCCGATCTGTCTGAAGGTGATAGCTCAGAATTCCCAACTGATTAACTCAATCGATTGATTTTATAGAATTCTTGTGCAGTTGACGCTCTGCAGGTACTGCTGGGCACCTAAACAGGTAAAGGCAACCTTATTCTCAAAGATTACGGAAAAAACGCATATATAATACTCAACCGCTCGCACAAAAAGGCCTTCCGGTTTTCCCGCAAAAAACAGTATCGATATGGCGGTGAACTCGGAGAAGAATTCAGCCGGCTTGATGATGCCATTTCGTCAAATACGGCAAGCCAGAAGGAAAAATGGCGCCACAAGATGCTCAAAGCAAAAGATCTTCTTTCAAAACCATAAAAAAAGGGCAACACCGTAACTGTGTTGCCCTTGGTTAAAAACGGAATCTGTATGATTAACAACAGGAACTTGTTTTTGTTCCGCAGCTTGAACATCCTGATTCGAAAGCTATGCCGCAGTCTAATTTAAAACCCATTCCGGAGAAATCTATCTTAATCGGATTTGTTTTTTCCATAAACTCTTTATCGACAATATATTTGAAACCGTCAATGTCAAAAACGTGGTCTGTATCTTTAGGCTCATCCAGAGCCATAGCGAGCGACGGACCGCCTCATCCTCCCGCATTTAAAAAGATCCGTATCGGTGAAACTTCTTTGCCTTTGAAATACTCGGCAATCTGTTCTGTTGCTGATTTGGTAACTTCAACCATAATAATCTCCTTTTGAAAAAAATATACCCACCTTATTTAAATAAGCATGAAATTCACCATAACATAGTTCCGGCATTAAGTTTTGTCAATGGAAGGTACCAAAAACTCATAACTCAGGCCTAAAACACAATAAATTCAACTTTGTATAAACTGTCATAGGTCATAAAGTGTTTCATCCCTTAACGGCTCTTTACGTTTTGTTTTGATGCTTTTTCCCTTTTTCGCCTGTAGAGAAAACGGGTCTTCCTCTTCCAGAATATCACCCAATTCAGCCTCTACCTGTCCAGGATCTTCACCTTTTTCCATCCTTCTCAACGCTTCATCCATACCGTCACCGAGTTTAAGGCCCGTCATATCAGAAAGTTTGCGCATAAGATTGGCAGCCTGCTTGGGATCGTTCTCATTCATTTTATCAGCTTCACCCGCTATCATCTGCATGGCCTGTTCCATTCTGCTGCTGTCAAATGGCAGGTCATCCATATCGCCGTCTTCCTTTGCTCGTCCGGTAAATGCCACCACAGAAATCTGTCTGGTAAGTGTCCTTATTTTACATTTCGGACACTTGGGCTTTTTGGTCGTATTAATGGTTTTGGAAAAAAAATTAAAAAGAGTATTACAGTCCCTGCAATAAAATTCGTAGATCGGCATGTGTTACACCTCTTTTGATATCACGTTAGCTTTTTGAAAATTTTATAGACCGCTCGTTTGTATCCGGCTTTTTTCAAAGAACTAAACGGTTACCTCTTTTTTTGCTTTTTCTGCTGTGCTTTCTGTATTCTGGCCCATGTATCCCGTAACGTTACCGTACGGTTGAATACCAGGGCTTGGTCCGAAGAATCCACGGAATCCACGCAGAAATAACCGAGTCTCTCAAACTGGTACCTGCTACCCGGCGCCGCACCGGAGAGACTGGGTTCGACAAAAAAAGGACGTATCTCCAGAGAATTCGGATTTAAATATGTTTTAAAATTAACATCCTTTTCCTCATCCGGATTTTCTTTTATAAAGAGATGATCGTAAAGGCGCGTTTCGGCTTTGATCGCGTGGGCCGTAGAAACCCAATGTAAGGTCGCTTTGACCTTCCGTCCATCCGGGGATGATCCGCCGCGTGTATCCGGATCATAGGTGCAATGCAGTTCGACCACCTGGCCGGTTTTTTCATCCTTAACAACTCTCACACATCTAATATAATACGCATATCGCAATCGCACCTCACGCCCGGGCGCCAAACGGAAAAACTTTTTCGGCGGGTCCTCTAAAAAGTCGTCCTGTTCGATGTAAATCACGCACGAAAAAGGAATCTTGCGTGTGCCCATAGACGGATCTTCAGGGTTGTTCAAGGCTTCCAATTCTTCAACTTTATTTTCGGGATAGTTGTCTATGACCACCTTGAGTGGACGCAACACACCCATTACGCGCTGTGCCCGTTTATTCAAATCTTCTCTGATGCTGTATTCGAGCAATGCAATATCAACAATACTGTCCCGTCGGGCGACTCCGATTCGGTGACAAAAATTGCGGATCGATTCCGATGTATAGCCGCGTCTCCTCAGACCGCTTATGGTCGGCATTCGAGGATCGTCCCATCCTGAGACATTCCCCACGTCTACCAATTCCACAAGTTTGCGCTTACTTAATACCGTATAGCTGAGATTGAGACGTGCAAACTCGATTTGCTGGGGATGGCAATCCACGTTCAGTTGGTCCAGTATCCAGTCGTAGAGTTGGCGATTAATTTCAAATTCAAGGGTGCAAAGAGAATGGGTAATTCCTTCGATGGAATCCGAAAGGCAATGGGCAAAGTCGTACATCGGATAAATGCACCACTTGTCACCTGTCCTGTGATGGGGTATCCGTCGAATACGATAAAGCGTGGGATCACGCATCAGCACATTCGGCGATGCCATATCAATCTTGGCTCGGAGGACGTGGGAACCGTCCTCAAATTCTCCGGCCCGCATACGCTCGAACAGGTCCTGGTTTTCTCTCACCGAGCGGGTTCGACAGGGACTTTCCTTTCCCGGTGTTGTCAGGGTGCCTCGGCTCTCCCTGATCTCATCAGCGCTCAAACTGCACACATAAGCCTTGCCGGCTTTGATCAACTGAACGGCATATTGATAAAGCTGTTCAAAGTAATCCGATGCATAGAACAGCCGGTCATTCCAATCGAATCCAAGCCATCGGACGTCTTCTATTATGGATTCAACATATTCAATATCCTCTTTTCCGGGATTGGTATCATCGAATCGCAAATTGCAAATACCCCCTTTATTTTCTGTGGCAATACCGAAGTTAAGACAAATGGATTTGGCATGTCCGATATGCAGATATCCGTTCGGCTCCGGGGGAAAGCGGGTGACAACCCGGCCGTTATTTTTGTTGTCTTTTAAATCCTGCGCGACAATGTTCCGGATAAAATTAGAAGCCGGAGTGAATTCGGTTTTTGTCATATTCAAAACTCCATTCTTTAGCTATATTTATGAGTCTGTTGATTAATGAGGATTTTCGTTCAAGATCAAGCCTCCGGCCCGTAGGTCCTACGCCCCGGAGGGGCATGCGAAAAAAATAACCACAGGCATATATTTGATATTCCGAGGATTATTTTTTGAGCACAACGCAGAGATTGTGCGAAAAGACCATTAATCAACAGACTCATTTATGGTTTATCGAAAAGCGCCGGCGCCTTGCGCAGCCGATCCACAACACGACGCTGTCCTATGGTAATCAAAATATCAAATATCCCAGGGCCGGCAAGCTGGCCGGTAACAACGGTTCGAACACCGTTGATCAATACCCCGGGTTTGATTTTTAGCTCCTCAGCCATCTCACGAATTGCGTCCTCGGTTTCTGTGGCTGTAAAGCTTTCCAAAGCACCCAACCGATCCGCCAGCTTCGGAAACCATTTTTTGAGATCCGGATGCTTGAGAATATTCTTTTTCACCGCCCTGGATTCAATGGGAAACTCGTCGGAAAAATAGGCCCTCCCACGGGAAACAAAATCGGTTGTAACATGAAAACGGCTGCGAATCAGTCCAATGGTATCCAGATACCAGCGGCGTTTTGTGCCCTCATACTCAGGATTCCAGATCCCCGCTTTTTCCAGTTCGGCTGTAACATAAGGCTCGATCTCTTCAACCGGCAGGGTCCTCAGATAATGGGCGTTGATACTTATCGCCTTGGGATCGGTAAAATATTTTGGATCATTCGTTCTTACATCGAAGATGGAATTGGCACGATTGATTCCCTGAAGAGAAAATGCTTGAATTAATTCCTCCTTGGTAAAAATTTCTCTGGATTCGGGCGTGGCCCATCCTAATAGGACCAGAAAGTTTACAAATGCCCACGGTAAAAATCCGTGCTCTTTGTAAAAGCGGACGGCAACCAGTTCGCCATGCTTTCGTTTTGAGATCTTGGCTTTTTTAGGATCCAGGGTGAGTGACATATGCGCAAATTTCGGCACCGGCGCTCCCAGCGCCTGATAAATTAAAATCTGCCGGTGTGTATTTGACAGCCCGTCCTGACCGCGAATTACATGGGTAATCCGGTCACGGATATCATCCACCGTATTTGACAACAGATAAAGGGGCTGACCATTGGAACGGACAATAACAAAGTCTTCAATGTCTTTGTATTTATGATCGATTCTTCCGTAGACGACGTCTTCAAAAGAGACGGAACCTTTACCGTTGGGCACTTTCATGCGAAGGGTGTAAGGAATGCCTTGCTCTTCCTTTATGTAAATTTCAATCCTTGTCAATCGCCGACAGGTGCCGTCATACTTTAAATCTTTTTTCTGCTTCAATGCCGTCTCTCTTTTGCGGTCGAGTTCCTCTTTCGTACAGAAACACTTGTAGGCATGCCCCGACTCCAGCAGTCTGCGTGCGGCAGCCAGGTGTTCATTAATAAACTGTGACTGGAAATAGGGGCCCTCATCCCAAATTATCCCCAGCCATTTCAAACTTTCAATAATTCCTTGTATAGATTCTTCAGTTGACCGTTCCGCATCCGTATCCTCGATTCTAAGGATAAATTTGCCCCCGGTTTTTTGAGCAAATAGCCAGTTAAAAATCGCTGTGCGGGCGCCGCCGATATGAAGGTAACCGGTGGGGCTGGGGGCAAAGCGTACAATTACTTCTTGTTTCATATGCAGTTATCCTTTTGTAAGCATTCACGGTTCAGATTTTTGAAGTGAACCTACAATCTCTGAACCTTTGAACCCTGAACGGTGAAATTAATGTTAAACAACTGTAACTTGAAAATTTTTAAAGCTGCTGGTTTTACAATTATTTCCTACAGCATAACCTTCTTTAAGTAGAATTAATCTGATAAATTTGCTATATGTAATTCTCTACACTGTAAAACTGAGAACGTCCATAAAATTTTTAGCTTTTAAGAAAAAATCCTTCAGGGTTTCGATCAGAAAAAATAACCGGCTTCTCTCGGTTTTGGATAGTCGAAATCGTGGGATTAAACGACTCAACATTTATCATAAAAGGGTATCACATGAGCAATCAAATAGAATGTATGTGTATGCAATGTGGCATATCGATCTATCTTCCCGAAGATTCCGTTATCATGGATGATTCGTCCGACGCTGATTCCAAGCTTTTGGACATCCTATTGGTATGCGAGCAATGTGGGGGTCAACTGAGGCTGGTGGGAAAAAGCAGGGATGAGCCTTTTTACCGGCTCAGGTAATGGGTATGCTACCGGGTTAGAAAAAATGAGTGCGGTACAAGTGGAAGATTTCCGCTTCTTCATCTTCATGCAGAAGCCTGAGCGGCTCAACTTTCATTTTGCATCGATAATTGGGGGATGTTCCGTACAGGCGACAGATCAACGGCCGGACAGGATAGATAGAACAACCGGTTTCATTTAAATATGGACAGGTGTTTCCATGAGCCTTGCCCGGTTTCATTGAGTTTTTTCTAAGGAACGCTTTAACCCGTTCATCCTCAACTTTAGTTCTGGAGGGCACGCCAAAGTTTTGGCAGCATTCATGGCAGCCGTCGGTACATTGAAAGTCCGGAATCAGATTGTAAATATCTTCAATATCCATTAATTTCCTCGTGTTTTTGAAAAAGGTATCGAATTTTTGATTATATGGGCCATAATATTGAAAAAAGTCAACTGAAAAAATGATTGTATCTGCAAATCAGCCTTACTTTTTTCCGTATCCCGGTTTTTTTTACAAAACGCACCGTTCTGATGTTTTTGTAATTCTGGATGACGTTCAGTTCCCCAGGGGAACCACCTGGACCACTCGAAACAGATTTAAAAACCACCAGGGAAGCCTATGGATGACATTGCCTGTAAAAAAGAAAGGGTTGGGTCTGCAAAAGATCAACGCTGTCAGGATATGCCATGACGGCCGATGGGGGAAAAAACATTTGGAGAGCTTGAGAAATGCTTATGCAAAAGCTCCGTATTTTAAGGACCATCTCAACTTTTTAGAGGAGCTTTTTTCAACAAAATTTGAAAAACTTATCGATTTAAATCTTAAGATCATCGGTTATTTGATGAAACATCTTCAAATTGAAACAAAGATCACATTATCGTCCGAGCTTGAGATAAAGGCAAAAGGAGACAACCTTCTCATAGAAATTTGCAGGAGATTGGAGGCATCGCAGTTTTTGGTCCAGAGCGCTGCCAGAAAGCACTTTGATGCAGACAGGTTCAAAAAAGCGGGGATTCGACTAACGGACGTTAAACCTCCGTCACCGGTTTATCCTCAACTCTGGGGAAGTTTTATTCCCAACCTGTCCGCACTTGACCTTGTTTTCAATTGCGGATCAAAAGCCCACGACATCATGATCGCCGGATAAACCGGGTTAGATTCATACACATGAAATTCAAACATACAGCTCCATTGGAAAAAATAATTCTCATCTCCGCTCCCTGGCCCCTTTACAGCCGTCCCTCAATTCAAATCGGCACTCTGAAGTCCTATCTAAAAAAAAACTTGCCTGACCTGACGGTCCATGCGCATCACTTTTATTTAAAAGTCGCCGAGGCCATCGGATACAGACGCTATCAAGCAATTTCCGAGCGAACATGGCTTGCGGAAACCATTTACGCCGCCCTGTTATATCCGGAACGCCTCGAGCATATTGAAAAAATATTCTATAAGCAGGCTGCCGGCAAATCTCTGCTGCGGGAAATTCTTTTTGAAACCCTAACCAAACAGGTTCAGAAGGTTTCCGAGACTTTTATACACACCATTAACTGGGGGGGATATGGTTTGGCGGGTTTTTCCATATGTCTTTGCCAGTTAACTGCGTCACTCTATTTCATCAGGCAGGTTAAAAAGCAATTCCCGAATCTTTTTATTGTTGTGGGCGGTTCCATGTCCACCGCTGATGCAACACGGAATCTGTTTAAAATTTTTCCGGAAATTGATGTTGCGATCAACGGCGAAGGTGAACTTCCCCTGAGCCGATTGATTGCTTATCTCAAAGATCCGGGGGGTAAGGAAATGCCTCCGGTTAATGGGATTATCACATCAGAATCCGCTGAAAAAGAAACACCGGCCGCGTTTCATCAGATGAATGAGTTATCCGCTCTTGTTCCTCCGGATTACGACGACTACTTTGAATTGCTGCAATCATTCGGACCGGAGAAAACTTTCTTTCCAACACTTCCCATGGAAATCTCAAGAGGGTGCTGGTGGCGCCGCAAACAAAAAGGCGAAAAATCTACAGGATGTGCCTTCTGCAATCTAAATCTCCAGTGGGACGGTTACCGATCAAAAGACCCGGAACAGGTGGTTTCGGAGATTGATCATCTGACAACCAAGCATAAAACACTTTCCGTAGCCTTTATGGACAACCTTCTCCCTTTGAAAACATCCCGGGACATCTTTAATCGCCTATCAAGACTGGGAAAGGATTTTCGCCTGTTCGGAGAAATCAGGGCCACCACTCCGGGGTCCGTACTGAAAGCCATGCAGACCGCCGGAATGCAAGAGGTCCAGATCGGTATAGAGGCGCTAAGCACACGGCTCCTCAAGAAACTCAACAAAGGAACCACGACAATCCAGAATATTGAAATCATGAAACATTGCGAAATAACGGGCATTGCAAATTCATCGAATCTGATACTCTATTTCCCGGGTAGCGACCAAAAAGATGTGGACGAAACGCTTCGGAACCTGGATTTTGTTCTGTGGTTTCGTCCGTTAAAGATGGTTCACTTCTGGCTCGGTCTGGGCAGCCCTGTATGTCAGAACCCTGAAACCTTCGGACTCAGATCTGTTTTCAACCACCGTAATTATGCCGTCTTATTTCCACCGAACGTTTTTAAAGCCATGCGTTTTACCATTCAGTCCTATCGAGGCGACCTCGGGCATCAGAGAAAACTCTGGCAGCCGGTCAAAAAAAAGCTGGCTGCCTGGAAAAAGTCGTATGACGAACTCCATAAGGGTCCAAAACATGAGAACATTTTAACCTTTCGTGACGGCAGAAATTTTATGATCATACGTCAGAAAAGACTCAACGGCCGAGCCCTGACACACCGCCTGGAGGGAACGTCCCGGGCAATCTATCTTTTTTGCCTGCGGCACCGGTCTTTAAAAAGAATCCTTGCCCGGTTCCCGTCGATGGCTGCAGACAGGATCGAGCCTTTTTTAAAAATAATGGTCGATAAAAAGCTGATGTTTCGAGAAAACGATAAATATCTGAGCTTAGCCGTACCTGCCAGCCTGCATTGGTCAACCTCAATTTCTAATCCGCCAAATCAAAACGTGAATTTATTTTGAGCCCTTAGGGTTCGCGAAGAAATAAATTTACATTTTCAGGAGTCGAGGCGCCCGCATGGCAAGGCGCGGG
>JAUVTO010000050.1 GCA_030601485.1 Desulfobacterales bacterium
ACTCAACATCGTGGGTTGTTATATTTTTTTTAGCTCCCACATAACTGATCAGTTTCTGAAGGTTATTTGAAAATGTACGGAGGTCAAAACCAGTCATTTCATACAGGGCCATGTATGCATTCTTATCCATTTTCTTCCCGAATTGACTTAGGATTTCATTCATCCTTTCTGAAAGAACCGCTTCCTGCGCCATCCTGTCCGCCCGGCGGTCCCCTTTGGGGACGGAACAGTCGATGATCATCCCCTGCTCCCGAATGGTTTTAAAAAGTTTCCGGCGCTTATCCGCCACATCTGTGGTAATGATAAGGTGGTTCCCTTTTGGGAATCCTTTTTCAACGGCGTTTTGCAAAAGAGCGGCATTATCTTCTTGAGAAACGATGGCAAGTCTGTTTTCTATGCAAAACGTCACGATTTTATCAATCCATTGGTCATCACCGAAACGGTCAATATCGAGTTTAATTGTTTTGCTTCTGTTTGCCTTACTCACATCATCGTATGAAAGATTTAACAGACTTAGGAAACTTAGCAAATATGTTGCAGCCTTTTTAATATCCTCCGTATCATATGCCTGTTTTGCCTTTTCAAGAAGTCTGCCTTGATCCTGTTTTGAATAGAATATTTTAGAATCACAAATGGCAACAACCTTTGTGCCCGACAAAAGCGAATATGTGTTTGACCGCTCGATGGCTTCTTTAATATTATCATTTGTGCCGTCAACCGGTTCATAGCTGAGGCTTCTTTGATTCGCAGGGATCAACGCATGCACAAGTACCTCAAGTGAATTTTTATATAGCAGTTCCTGGCCGTAGATAAGATACACCGGCGCAAAATCACCGGCTTTCCGGTCTTTTAAATAATTGTTGAGCTCTTTGTAATTTATTTCAGGCATAGGTTACAATTGAAAACTGATGATTGAAAATTGAAGCGTTCTGACCCAAAATCGTAAATCAGTCCGGCATTTTTTTAAAGATAACATGAAACACATAAATGCCAATTCCCACAGTTATTGCACTGTCCGCCACATTAAACACCGGCCAGTGATAGTTCCCGATGTAACAGTCTAAAAAGTCAACGACTTTTCCAAACCGAATTCTGTCGATTAGGTTGCCTAAGGCACCCCCCAGAATCAGAGCAAAACATGCGGAAAGCAGAGAATATTTCTGAGGCGTTTTTTTATAGAAGTAGAATATCAAACAGATGGCCAATGATGAAATCAAAAGAAAAAGCAGGTTACGCAGACCAGAGCTTTTATTCGCCATGAATCCGAAGGCACCGCCCGGATTATGAATATGAGTAATGCTGAAGAAACCGGGTATAACCGTAATTGAGTGGTAAAGCGGAACCGTGTTCTGGATTACGGCCTTTGTTATCTGATCAAAAATAATGACCAAACCGGCGATGACGGCAAGCTTTAGGTACTTATTATGCGTAACAGCAGACCCCTCTGAGCCAGAGAAACTCGAATACACCTTTATAATATTCCTTATAACCCCAATTGAGCGAAAACGCTCAATTGGAAGTTATTTGTTATCCGTTATTCGTTATTAGAAAAAGTATGAACCACCATTTTATATCTCTATCAACGGTGAGATATAATCCCAATTTTAGATATTAGAAAACCGATAACTATTAACGATTAACACCTAATCGAGTTTTGACTCGATTAGGCTATTCTGACACCGGTTGCAAATCGTCGGATGTTCTGAACTTTTCCCAATAGAAGCGTCATATATCCAGCACCGTTCGCACTTGTCACCGGTTGCCGGTTCAACCAGAATCGACAGGCTGTCGATATCCTGGCTCTCAAAAGCGCCGTCAGGGTTTCCCCCATTAACCAGAGATGCTCCGGAAACAATAAATATGGTGCTTAATTCATTTTCGTAGGGGTAAAGTATATCATACAGGTCATTATCCGTATAAAGGGTAACGACGGCATCCAGGGAATGACCGATAAGCTTTTTAACTCTGGCTTCCTCAAGGGCCTTTGTGACATCGCCGCGCACGTCAAGGATTCGTTTCCACTTTTTCGCCAGTTCTTGATCCTTCCATGCTTCATTTACTTCAGGAAGAGATGTCAGGTGAACACTCGGCTCATTTTCTTTACTTCCCGGCATGAAGCTCCATATCTCTTCTGCGGTAAAGGCAAGTATCGGCGCCATAAGCCTTACCATGGTGTCTATCAGAATGTAAATGACGGTCTGTGCGCTTCTTCTGCCTGCTGATTCAGGCGGTGATGTGTATAGCCTGTCCTTAAGAATATCAAGGTAGAACGCTGAAAGATCGACAATGCAATAATTGTAAAGCGCATGGTAGATAATATGAAATTCATAGGTATCATAGGCTTTGAGTGTCCGCTCAATCAACTCTTGAAGCCGGTGCAGTGCAAACCTGTCGATTTCCGGCATAGAACCATAGGGGACGGCATCTTTTTCAGGATCGAAGTCATATAGATTGCCCATCATGAATCTGCTCGTATTTCTGATTCTCCGATAGGCATCGCTCAACTGTTTCAAGATGTTTTCAGAAATACGAATGTCATCCCGGTAATCAGATGCCGAAACCCAGAGACGGAGAATCTCTGCCCCGTGCTTTTTGATCACCTCATCCGGAGCAACAACATTTCCTAAAGACTTGGACATCTTTTTGCCTTGTGCATCCACAACAAACCCATGGGTCAATACCGACTTAAACGGTGCGGCCCCCCTTGTACCCACAGCCGTAAGGAGCGAACTGTGAAACCATCCCCTGTGCTGATCGCTCCCCTCAAGATAAAGATCGGCGGGCCATTTCAGATCGGTGCGCTGTTCAAGTACCGCAGCGTGGCTGACACCGGAATCAAACCATACATCCAGGATGTCATCTTCTTTAACAAATATGGTATGACCGCACTGACCGCAAACGGTATCTTCGGGAAGAAATTCTTTTGCATCTTTTTCAAACCAGATATCGGCGCCATGCTCTTGAAACTTTGTATATACTCGATCTATTATTTCCTGGTTTATGTGTATGGCACCACACTTTTCACAATAAAAAATCGCTATGGGAACTCCCCAGGCACGCTGCCTGGATACGCACCAGTCCGGTCTGTTTTCAATCATTCCGTAAATTCTTTCTCTTCCCCAGTGCGGTATCCAAGTGACTCTGTCGATCTCTTCAAGTGATTTTTTTCTTAAGCCGGTCTTGTCCATGGAAATAAACCACTGGGGGGTGGCTCTGAAAATCACAGGTTTTTTGCAGCGCCAGCAGTGGGGATAAGAATGTTCCATTGTCTCTTGAGCAACAAGGAAGTCATTTTCCCGCAGCCGGGCAATGATATCCGTATTGGCCTTGAATACGAACTGGCCGCTGAAAAAATCGGCTTCTTCTGTAAAACAACCCCTGTCATCTACAGGGGAATACGCATCCAAATCGTACAAAAGGCCCACTTCATAGTCTTCACGTCCATGGCCGGGAGCGGTATGAACACAACCTGTACCGGCATCCAGAGTTACATGGGGCCCCAGGATAATTATGGACTTTCGATCATATAATGGATGAAAACATTCTTTTCGCTCAAGGCTGCCAGCTCGAATTTCGGCAAGTATGGAGAAATCTGAAAAACCAAAGGTCTTCATACAGTTTTCCACAAGTTCCTTTGCCAGGATCAGTACGTCGCCATTTTTTGTATCAACCGCGGCATAAATAATATCCGGATGAAACGCTACGGCAAGGTTTGCCGGAAGGGTCCAGGGTGTTGTTGTCCATATGACGACAAAAACTTTTTTATCCGTCAGGTCGGGAATCTCGGCGCTCAAATCGTCTATTAAGGGGAATTTTACGAAAATCGACGGTGATGACTCATCATGATATTCTATCTCAGCCTCAGCAAGGGCTGTTTTGCAGCTGCAGCACCAGTAGATCGGCTTTTTGCTTCTGAAAAGGCTCCCCTGAGATGCAAATTTTCCGCACTCCCGAGCAATGGTGGCTTCATATTCGTAGTTCATGGTCAAATACGGATTCTCCCATTCGCCCATGACACCCAGGCGCTTGAATTCTTCACGTTGAATATCGATATATTTTTCAGCATACGCCCGGCATAACCCTCTAATCTCTGCCTGGGACATTTCTAATTTCTTTGAGCCCAGCTCTTTTTCAACATTGTGTTCCACCGGAAGCCCGTGACAATCCCATCCCGGTACGTAAACGGCGTCATAACCGGCCATTTGTCGCGAACGAACAATAATATCCTTCAAGATCTTATTAAGTGCCGTGCCGATATGAATATGACCGTTTGCGTAAGGAGGGCCGTCGTGCAGTATAAACTTTTCACGGCCTTTGGACGTCTGTCTGATTTTTTCGTATAAACGGTTTTCATCCCAGATTTTGAGCTGTCCGGGTTCCCGCCTGACAAGACTGGCTTTCATGGGAAATTTTGTGCTGGGAAGGTTGAGTGTTTTTTTATAGTCCATACATCCTCCAAATTCGGATTTTAATCGAGCTGAAATTCAATGCCGTGCATGTCCATAAAATTTAGCGCTTGCAGAATTTAAATAAATTTTCAATACATTATGGAGCACACCGGCAATAAAATGTAAAAAGTACTTTCAAAACCGCTTTCTGTCAAGAAAATAGGTGCAACCTGATTCTGTAAACTCAGGCCTCACTCAAGAATAACTTCATATTTTGGGTGCGTTCTATTTAGATGCGGTTCAGCAAAAAGCCCGAACAATATCTTGTTCGGGCCTATTGATGTTAATCGAAGCGCCTGTTTTTTTTACAGGATCTGGAACCGGTTCTAATATATGCCAAGATCTTTCAGGACTATATTGATACCCAGTTTCTTGACTTTTAATCTCAAGAACTCGGCAATAGTCGGTTGATACGCTTTTACTTTAAGATACATATTGGCTTCCGAGGGGGTTTTGCTTCCTTTCTTATTGTTACACGACTTACAGGAAGAGACACAGTTTTCGAAATCTGTTTTACCGCCCCTGGATTTGGGAATTATATGGTCAATTGTCAATTTTCTTTTTTCACCGCCGCAATAAGCACATTTGAATCCGTCCCGAATAAGGACGTTCTTTTTGCTGAAAGGGACCCTGTTGATGTAGAGTGTTCTGATAAGCTTTATCAGCCTCATTACCGCAGGAACTTTAACAGCAAGCCCTTCAGCGGTTCTGATTAGTCTTTCAGAATGCCTTAACACATTCACTTTACCCTTTACGATCAGGCACATTGCCCTTTTCCAGTCTACAACATTCAGAAAAGTATAGTCGGCATTGAGCAAAACACATTGATCCATATTTTTATCCCTTGTTCGATTATTTCACAGACCTATACCCTATCTTTTTAAACAAATCAATATATCTTTAAAATTTGAATGTTATTTGCTCAATTTTCGCACCCCTGAAAGGGATTATGGGAACGCTTAAGGCTTCGTATTGCCGGTGTGTAGGATTGCCGGGTTCGAGAAAAACTCGGGCCAAATCTATTGGTTTATTTCCTTTACTATTATAGTTATAGTAGGTTAAATATAGAGTGGAATGATGGAATGGTGGAGTAAATGAAATTAGAATAAAGAAGGAGAAGCAAAAAAAGAAAAAGAATAAAGGGGTCCGCCATTAAAGGGTCAAAAGCGGCATGATCAGCCCAACGAGCAAATTAAATAATATTCATGAACATCATATTCTTAATCATTGTACTGAGTGCTTTCTTTTTTGCCGGATGGCATCAAATTTTCTTTATTCCCGTAAAAGGTGGCCCTTCACCCATGGAGGTCCTCTCCAAGGCAATGATAGAATCGGCCACCGGGGCCGTGGAACTGGCCATTGGCCTGGTGGGCGTGATGGCCCTTTTCCTGGGACTGATGAAAGTGGCCGAAGCCGGCGGGTTGCTCACTATTTTAGCGCGGCTGATTCGTCCGTTGATGGTGAAGCTGTTTCCCGATGTACCAGCCGATCATCCGGCCATGGGCGCCATGATCCTGAACCTTGCGGCCAACATGCTGGGACTGGGCAATGCCGCCACGCCGTTCGGCATCCGGGCCATGCAAGAGCTTAACAAGCTTAACCCTCAACACGGTACGGCCACCAACGCCATGGCCTTGTTTCTGGCTATCAACACCTCCAGTGTGACCCTGCTGCCTACCGGTGTTATCGCCCTTCGCGCAGCGGCCGGTGCATCGGATCCGGCCGCAATTTTGCCCACGACCTTGTTTGCCACCATCGGTTCGACCACTGTTGCCGTAGTTGCAGCCAAACTGTACCAAAGAGTGTCGCCGTTTACGGTAGATGACGGCATTGTTTCACAGGAGCCGCCTTCAAATGACGGGATAAAAATGCCGATGAAAAACGCTGCGCAAGGGTATCCTTTATGGGTCAGCCTTGCGGCCCTCACAGCCATGGTCGCGTTTATACCCGTTGCCGTGTGTTACGGGCGGTCCGTATCACCCTGGATCATACCAGCACTTATGGTCGGATTTTTGGGGTTCGGTCTGATGCGCCGCGTGCGCGTCTATGAAGTATTTGTTGAAGGCGCCAAGGACGGTTTCCAGGTGGCCGTTCGCATCATTCCCTATCTGGTGGCCATACTGGTGGCTGTAGGTATGCTGCGGGCAAGCGGTGTCATGGATGCCGTCGTCGGTGCGCTGGGCGGCATTACCGGGCGTTTCGGCCTACCGGCCGAGGCCCTTCCCATGGCGTTGATGCGACCGCTTTCCGGATCCGGTGCATATGGTATCTTAGCTTCCATCATTAACGATCCGGCCATCGGTCCCGACAGTTACACCGGCTATCTGGTTTCCACGATGCAGGGGTCCACCGAAACAACCTTTTATGTGCTGGCCGTTTATTTTGGAGCCGTACAGGTGCGTCGTATCCGCCATTCACTTGCCGCAGCGTTGACCGCTGATGCGGCCGGCGTGATCTTTGCGGTCCTGGCCTGTTCGTTTTTTCTCGGATAGAAACGGCTTTCCTTTTGCACCCCAAAATTGCAATTTTTCATTATGGCCCGAAAATCCTTTTTTCAAGATTATACATTACTTTCCGCCAGCAGCCGTTGAATATTTAATCCGCAAATGATTTCCTTCTGTTCCTGAGAAATCTGAAGATTCATAATTTTTAGCAGTTCTCGCTTGGGTTCTCCAAATGGAAAGTCAGAACCAAAAATGATTCTGTCAACACCATATTCATTGATATAATCCGTTATTTCGCTAACAGAAGCCAACGCCGTATCCGCATATACATTGGGCCGTGCCCACAACCCGTGCCTTTTTATGGCTCCGTACCCCCCGTTTAACATGCCCATATGAGGGATGATTACCGTAACGTCTTTGGCAATCTGCTCAATAAAACGAACCGTGTTATCAAATTCTTCCTCCAACACCACCGGCATGTTCCTGCTTCTGATTTCATCAACGGCCCGTCGGCATCGCAAACTGTCATAATGATAAACCGGTTCATCTGAATGCCGGTGCCATTTGATCCCTTTGTGTTGTGATGTAAGCTGCTCAACAGCGAAATCATTCCAGATGAAAAAATAAGGGATAACCGTTAAGTCGGTTGTCCCGATGTGAAGGAGATATTCATTGGCGGCTTTCCGCCTGGTTTTCCACTGGGCGGAGTCTGTAAAATTTGGATCATACCGGTCATATATTTCCATAACCGGCGGAAACATCACTGCCTCCTTGATTCCGCTGCCACTGATAACTGAAAAATAGTCATTATATGTTTGCGGCGGAAACTTGTCCTGAATTCCGCAATGCACATGGGCGTCAATAATCATGGGTATGAATCCCTCAAGCCTTTTCCAACGGATTTATTTCAATCCCATTTATTAAAATGACAACATGATCCTGTCTGTCGATTGTCAGGACAATGTTTGCTTCACTCTTTCCGGCCAGTTCGGGGTATGTGCTCCTTAACCGGATCAAATTCTGTCACAACCCACTTGTAAATGTCAAGGAATGAGAACCTCGATGAGAAACTTGAATAAGTCTATTCGATTCGGAACGCCCGGGGCGTTGTTGACTAATTGGACATATTAAAATATGAATGCAAGTCGTGCATGCGGGAATCTTCGGGATGCCCGTCAAGCACTTATTTTTTTGTCAGTTAGACCCATTGGCACCGCTGATGAAATGCTGACATACTGTAAGAGATAAACACCGGGAGATCTTAATGGAACCGATCTATATTGCGTCCTTAATCAGCTTCATCGCCAGCCTTTTGGGCTATATTATCATACGCTTTTGGATATTACCCATCGGCAGGTATTTAAAAATTAAGGGCCGGCTCGTGTCAGATATCGGGGCATTGCTGAATATGTTGCGAGCTGAACAGGCACAGGATAATGACCGCGCGCACATAGAATCTATCGGCGTGTCCGTGCGCCGTCACTGTTCAGATCTGGTTTCCATCTACCAAAACGATCTGCCCTATTGGTACCGGCTCCACCTTGAAAGTAAAAAAGAGCGACCCTTAGAGGCCGCCAAGTTTTCATTGCGCCTTGCCAATACACGCAAACAGGAACATGCGTTGCGACAAGTAAATGAAATTAAACGTTTTCTACACATCAAGCGCTCCGGCTTTCAATGAAAAAGGGCTTATCAAAAAAACGGCGTCAAAACGGGGCAGGTCTTTATTCTTGACACATCTATGTCTTCTCGTTCAGGCGCTATTTAAGGAAAGCTTCGCCACCTGAGTTACATCCTGTTTTGTTTTACAACTTATCTATTTTATGTGGTTTATCATGCCTATATTAGAATATTTGGCGCTTTTTTTAGAAAAGCTCATCAATAGTATAGGAAAAACATTATAGAGTTTTAGCTTTGACTTGAATTTCACAAGAAGAGAGCCAGTTTATTCGTAATATATTTTTATCTATTATTTTAGCATGATAGCTCTAAAAGAAAGTGAGGACAAGGAAAATTCGTCATTGTTTTGACGCTTAAAGTTGAAGAATTTGCCGGTTTGTGCTTTTGTAAGAAAAACAGGACAACGGGATAACTTAGGGGCTTCGCCCCAATTGAAATGTTGGAATAATCGATTAATGGGGTGTTGTAGAAATCCCGAGACGTTAAATTGATATAAGAAAATGATAAAAGATTTTTTACAAACAATCGTTGAAGATAAAAAACAGGAAATAGCGGCGGTAAAACAATGTTTGCCGGAACGTCTGCTCCGTGAAAAAGTACGGATCCCGCGAAAAAAACGCCCTTTTTTACAAAAACTTGCGCAACCGGGTCGATCCGGTGTGAATATCATTGCCGAAATCAAACGGGCCTCTCCTTCTAAGGGGGTCATTTGTCCGGATCTGAATCCGGTCACATATGCGGTAGAATATGAAAGGGGAGGAGCGGCGGCGCTGTCCGTCCTGACCGATCGGCCTCATTTTAAGGGCAGTATCCAGGACTTGAAACGCGCCCGGGAAAACACAACCCTTCCGGTGCTTCGCAAAGACTTTCTGATCTCCTCATACCAGATTTTTGAGTCTGCGGTCATGGGGGCGGATGCCCTTTTGTTGATTGCTCGCATTCTTGACCCCAAACAGCTGAAAGATTATCTTAGCCTATGCAACGAACTTCAAATGGATGCCCTGGTGGAAATCCATTCGGAAAAAGACCTGGAAAAGGCCACCCGGGCAGGCGCCGGGCTTATCGGAATAAACAACCGCAACTTGCGTTCTTTTGAGACCGATATCGACCTTTCAATTCGCATGAAATCTCTTCTTGAGCCCGATCAGGTGGCAGTAGCTGCCAGCGGAATCAGGTCACGGAAGGAGATTGAGAAAATGAAATATTCGGGAATATGGAATTTTCTGATCGGCGAAAGCCTTGTGCGTGCTGACAATCCAGTGGCTTTCCTCAAATCGCTCCTGGGAGAAGATTCATCCGAAAATACCCAAAGAACCTAAAAACAAACAAAAGTCTTGCATTATAAATATCCCGGCAATTATAATGTCCTTATTCGAACAAGTTAAAAGTGATAAGTGACCTAAAGTGCCTAAAGTTATGGAGTCGCTGCGCTCCGCTGATTTTATATAATTGACAAAAATCCTTAACTTTAGCTCACTTTAAACTTTAGTTCACTTCAAACTCTTACGGCGTTTCTTCAGGCAGAGCTATCTATCTCTGACCTAGCACAAAGGACCGGGTTTTCTATGACGAATAACTTTATACCACAGGTCAAGATATGCGGCCTGACCCGGGTTGAACAAGCACTGCAATGTGTAGCGCTTGGGGCAGATGCCATCGGATGCGTCTTTTATCCCAAAAGCCCGAGACATCTGACTAATGACCGGTCCAGAGAAATTTG
>JAUVTO010000146.1 GCA_030601485.1 Desulfobacterales bacterium
CTTCCACGGCGCGCTCGTAATCCTGGCTTTTCTTAAACAAAACCCCCAGATAGGGAATGTCGCCTTTGATCAGGGTCGTGGGCTTAAAATCGGGATCGGATTTCAAGGCGCGTATCCAGTTGATCAGTTCCCGGGTTGCCGGCTTCTTTTCAACCCCATCAATTTTTCGCACTCTATAGAACGTTGTCACCACATTTTCCATGAGGTTCGAATCGATATCCGGGAAATGAACCCCTATGATTTTACGCATCATTTTGGGGTCCGGAAAGGCAATGTGATGAAAATTGCATCTTCCCAAAAAGGGGTCGGACAGGTCTTTTTTGGCGTTTGACGTAATAATTATTACCGGACGATGCACAGATTTCATGGTTTTATCAATTTCGATAATATCAAACTCCATTTGATCGAGCACATCCAGCATATCATCCTGAAAATCAGTATCGGCCTTGTCGATTTCATCAATCAACAGCACGGTCCTTTGTTTGGAGGTAAAAGACTGCCCGATCTTACCCATCTTTATATAATCTTCAATATTGCTGACATCCCGATGAGAATCGCCAAAACGGCTGTCGTTAAGGCGGGTCAGTGTGTCATACTGGTACAGGGCATCCACAAGCTTCATGCTTGATTTCACATTAAGGACAATCAGCGGCATGGCCAGACTCTCGGCAATGGAATGGGCCAGCATGGTTTTGCCGGTACCCGGCTCTCCTTTGAGAAGAAGCGGCATTTCAAGGGCCATGGAGACGTTAACGATGCTGGCCAGTTCATTATCCAGAACGTACCGGGTGGCCCCCGAAAATTTTTTGTTCAAAATGTTTTTTTTCATCTAACAACCTCTTTGCAAATGTAAGCGTTCACATGTTCAGGGTTGTGAGGTGAACCGACAATTTCTGAACCCTGATCTAATAATCAATTGTTAATTATTAACCGTTGTTTATTAACTATTATTTCCTGAACCCCTGAACGGCTACCCTTATTTTTATAATATCGTTATTAGAGGACTTTTTCAAGGTCATTATTTTATGATAACAGTTCACGGAATTTTTGAAATCCCAAATTCCAAACACTAATGACCTAACCCGGACAAGCCGGAAAAGTTACAAGTGAGCTAAAGTTTGAAGTGAACTAAAGTTAAGGAGTCGCCTTGCTCCGACTTTTATACAAATTGGCAGTATCCCTTAATTTTAGGCACTTTAGATCACTTTAGGCACTTCACACTTAATTGTTTAAACAATTTTTTGCCACAAAATACACAAAAATTATTACTAAGAAATAAGCGCTACAGCTCTGCCTGTTGAAACAGTTTGCGAAAATCAAGATTATTGACCAAGTCTGTAAAGATTTCTCCCAGAACCTTTTCCACATCACCCTGAGAAAGCAGTTTGTATCGTTTTGCATTGCCGCTGATTGTCTCTCTGGCGAGAAGCCGGTTCTCTTTTATGAGCCGGGCTTCATAACTGATTTCGGCAACCCATTTTCGATCAGCCAGATCCAGAAGAAATTTTTTGAGATCGATTTCAATGACCGGTTCTGTTTCTTTCTGTTCCGTTAAAATTTCTATTCCCATATTTTCAAGCCGTCTCGAAAATGCCGCCTCGAAAAGGGACGGAAGGTAAAATGCGCCGACCACATAGTCCTTTTTTTCCCCTTTGGATATAGAAAATAAAAAAAGGCCGGTAAAGCTTTTAAATTTGGTCTTGGCTTTTTCACCAAAAATAGCTTTATCGGATCGCATATCCTTTATTTCAAGGAACACTTTCTTACCCTTGAGGTCATACGACGATAACGGGAGCCGGTAGTTAACATTAATGTAAGATTTTGTGGCACAGGCAAGAACCAAAACACCAATAAGCATAACCGGAAATAACAACAAAGAATTATGAAATGTTTTTTTCATTGATAGAACCTCCGTAGTTTTTTATTAAACCGTTAGCAGAATAATCACCACTTGCCAATAGTAGGTTTTATGTTAAAGAAAAAGTCTTGACTTTTTTTTATTCAGACTCTTATATCGCCATATGCTGACAGAACTTGAAAATGGAATCATTGCGTTAATTCAGGGTGATATCCCCATCACTCAGCGCCCATATCTCGAAATGGCAAAAAAACTCGGGATTTCCGAAAAGACCCTTCTTGAATACTTGAAAGATCTTTGTGACAAAGGGGTGATGCGGCGATTTGGTGCAACAATATATCATCAGAAAGCAGGGTTTCAGGCAAATGCCATGGTGGCATGGAAGGTTGATGAAAACCGCGTTGATGAAGCCGGAGAAAAGATGGCTTCTTTTAAGGAGGTTTCACACTGTTACCGGCGAAATCCAACCGGCGATTGGCCGTATAATCTTTATACAATGATTCATGCCAAAGATGAAGAATCCTGCCATGAAATTGCCCGTAATATTTCCATGGAAACCTCAATCAACACCTACACCCTTCTCTTCAGCCGTAAAGAGTTGAAAAAGACTTCCATGAAATATTTTCCAACGGATGATGACGACTAACCCTTTCCGTGAAACGTGACACCCCACATATCCTTCTGGTAAATCCCTGGATACATGATTTTGCTGCTTATGATTTCTGGGCCAAGCCTCTGGGGCTTCTCACCCTTGCATCCATACTCCGGCACCACGGGTTTAACATTACCTATTTAGACTGCCTGGACCGTTTCCATGCAAAAGCGCCTCAAACCGATCCTTATGCCAGACACGGCCGGGGGCCTTATTTAAAAACTAACATTCCAAAACCTGGCGGATTGGAAGACATCCCCCGGAACTTTTCAAGATACGGAATCAAAAAAAAGTGGTTCAGGGAAGATCTTCTTGCCATACAAAAGCCTGATCTGGTGTTAGTAACCTCCATGATGACTTACTGGTATACGGGAGTTGCGGAAACCATTGGTGTCATAAAAGAAATCTTCCCTGATGTGACCATTGTTCTTGGGGGTATTTATGCCAGTCTCTGTCATGAGCATGCGCTGAACTGTTCCGGCGCTCACCGGATACAAACAGGACCCGGCGAAGAACATATTCTCAAACTGGTCGGTGAGCATACCGGGTTTTCCGTGACCGCAACGTTTGACCCTGATGATCTTGACACCTATCCCTATCCGGCATTGGATCTTCAGAGAAAAATTGCCTATATTCCGCTGCAAACTTCCAAAGGATGTCCGTTTGCCTGTAAATACTGTGCCACACATTTTTTAAATCCAAAAAGAATGGTGCGAAATCCCGAATCTGTTGTAGAAGAAATAAAATACCGGCATGAAAAATATAAAGTAAAAGATTTTGTATTTTACGACGATGCATTACTGGTGGATGCAGAAAAACATGCGGTCCCCATGTTCGAAGGGATAATAAATGCCGGCCTTAAGGTCCGTTTCCACACACCCAATGCGGTCCATATCCGTGAAATTTCAAAACAGACCGCCCGGTTGATGTTTCGCGCGGGCTTCAAAACCCTGCGTCTGGGACTGGAAACTACATCTGTGGATATTCGGAATGAATTAGACAAAAAGGTAACGGTATCAGAATTTGTAAGGGCGGTAACCTGCCTGAGGGAGGCGGGCTTTGATAAGCGCATGATGGGGGTATACCTGCTGGCAGGTCTGCCGGGGCAACAGATCAAATCCATTGAGCATTCCATCCAAACCGTCAGACGAACCGGCGCAACCCCAGTTCTGGCCTATTATTCTCCCATTCCCAAAACAGCGCTGTGGGGCCGGGCCGTTGCCGCCTCACGCTACAATCTTGAATCAGACCCCTTGTTTACAAACAACGCCATCTTGCCTTGCCGGAATGAACCCTTTTCATGGCAAACCATTTCTCACCTTAAAAAACTGGCGGCAAAATAAAAATCCTGGCCCAGCCCACGGCCCGGAGGGAGTACCAAGTTTTCAATGTAACAATAAACGTATCCGTTCACGGAGTAGTTGAGTTAGTAGAAATTTCAAATAACAAATCCTAAATAACAAATAAATTTCAATGACCAAAATTCAAAATCCCAAACAAAAAAACAATCGCTTTGAACCGGTTTGGAATTTGGAGTTTGAGATTTGTTTGGAATTTGATGCTTGAGATTTATTTGGAATTTGATGCTTGGAATTTGAGATTTCAAAAAAATTCGTGAACGGTTACAAATAAACATTCAACCGTCACTCTTCATTATCTTCATTCTTTAACAAAATATCGATAATTTTAGGAATATAGTCATCCGCCTTGCTGGCTGCGAACCTGCATGACGCTGCTCCACGGTGCCCGCCGCCTTCAAACCTTGAAAGCATCAGTCCGACATTCACATGGCAATTTCGATTAAAAATACTATGCCCCACACTGACGGCGACTTTTTCTTTGTCACCATTATCATAACGAATTTTAACACTCACGATCGCCTCGGGAAACAACGAATAGACCAGGAAACGATTTCCGACCGGTGTTTTATCAAATGAACGAAAATCCGTAATGGATACGTGTTGGATGAGTTTGGTATTTTCTTTTAAAATTTGTTTATATGTCTTATTCATTTCAACAACCGCATCACAGTGTGCCTTTACTTCCGGGTCTTGAAGAACCCTTTGGATGTCGAATTTCCTGAGCAGATCCACAAGCCGGTTCCAGTAACGTTCGTTATGTTCATCACAGCCCAAAATCGTCATGGAAAGCAGAACATAACCGTAATTTTCCGGATGCAGCACCTCATCCAAAGATAAATCCGCAGAATCGATTTTGTCTGTTTCTTTGATTAATTCTCTGTAATCGAGTTTAAATCTTTCTTTATAATATTCAAAAATGATGCCCGCCGCTGAAGGGGCAATTTTAAAAGAGCCGTTAAACGGTTTATGGATTTCGTTCGTATGATGATGATCGAACCACAGCGTACACCGGTCGTCATAAGGCAGGTTTGCAATAATATCGCCCTCATGAATATCAACCAGCCCTTTTTGCATGTCATTGGGCTCGACCCATTTCACAGGTTTTTTTATATTTTCCGCTTCATAAAGAAGCGCGGCGCATACAACACCGTCAAAATCCGGTCTGGTGACAATTCGCATCTTACGAACTCCTGTTTCGATTTTTTATAAAAAATCGA
>JAUVTO010000011.1 GCA_030601485.1 Desulfobacterales bacterium
TATTGTTGTATTCATTATATAAAAATTCACTACCAGGGATTCCTTCAGGAGATACTAATACCAAATCACCCTTATAAATTTTTTCTGATTTTAAACATAAATGATCGTCCCAATTCCAGCATTTACCATCCGGATAAATAGTCGTATCTTTATTATATAATTTAATATGATCATCTACTAACTTATTAGAATTATATTTTAGAACATTTACTTTATAATAAGAAAGGTAGTGAGCAATCCCTACAGAGGAATACCAAGAAGGAAAAAAAGTGTGTAAATTTATACTACCATTCTTATTGACGTAATCTTTTAAAAACAACACCGTTTCTTTCCAGGAATTACTTTTTTGCTTAGTAAGCAACAACCAATTATAATTTACATTAACAAAAACGAAAACTATGAGTAAAATTAATGCAACGAAAAAGGCTTTTAATTTTATTTTATCAAGATAAACAAGAAAATAAAAGATATATAAAACGGAAATGAAATCAGCAGGGGAGTAATAGGATAAATCTGAATTAAGTAACCCAAGAAAGATATAACTCAAATAATATAAAAGGTTGCCAAAAGCCAAGCTGTCCCAAAAAGGGTTAAATCTATTTTTATTTCTAATCAAATAAATGGCTCTAAAAATAAAAACAACAATAAAAGAAATAAAAATAACGTCAGTGACAGCAATTTCTAAAAGAGATAAAAGATCTTTTTTATGAGCATAAATATATCCTGGATCATAAAGCCAAGGCTTTAAAAAATAAAAATAAGAAAAAATGTACATCAGAGAACAAAAGGAAAGCCCAAACTCCAAGGGATATCTTTTAACAATAGATAGTGGTTTTATGAAAAAGTCTTTTAAGGAAAATTCTTTGTTAAAATAAAAATACAAGAGCCTGGTAAAAGAAAAACCCAAAAATATAGTGAACGCAACTTCTTTAAAATATAAAGAAACGTTGGCAACAAACAAAGCATACCATAAGTAATTAGATCGATTGGTCTCAAAAAATCGCTTGGAAAAGAAAACAAATGCGGCCAAAAGGAAAATAATATCTCTATCAGGATAAATAAGAGAATATTGCATATGAAAGATATTGGGAATGAACAGGATAAAGGCAATCAAAAATAAACGTTGCCAGACTTTAAAAATATCAAACAGCTTATACAAAATAAAAATTAAAATAAGCGTCTGACAAAAAACAATCGCATGCAACATGTACGCTCTATCAAAGACAGGAATAAGAAGGTTAAAATAAAAATTTCCCAACGGGAAAAATCTTCCTTCCCCAATCCAAATATTGGGTGCCCAAATATCACCCTCAAAAATAACATAAAATTGAATCAATTCATCAAAATGGTTAGAAAACTCTGAGTAAATTACATTAAAAAAAGCATATCCTGCTAAATAAAAACAAAATAAAGAAAAAGATATATAGGAAAGCTTTGTCTGGTCAAAGAAAGGATGTTTAATTAAGCTATTAAAATAAGACTTATCATAAGCATATAATTCTATAGCTTCTTCTTTGACCAAATATTTATAAATGAAGTAAAGCAGAACAGATAACATCATAAAATATTGATAAAAAATATTGGACAGCATAAATTTTAAAAAAATTAAGATTTGCATTTATCCCTCCAAATAGAAGAGTCTAACATAATGGGAATAAACGTAGGATTTAGGTCGTATCAACCATCCGGCATCAAATTTGCGCTGAGCTGACCGCAGGCAGCGGAAATGTCCTGGCCCTTGCTGTGACGAATAATGGCCGTATAATTGTTTTTATTAAGGGTTTCTTTGAAGTTAAGTATTGCGGATTCTTCAGGTCGGTTAAAGTCACTGCCTTCATATTCATTAAAGGGGATAAGATTTATTTTTGCACGTATCGGTCTCAACAACTTAACCAGACGTTTTGCATCTTTTATAGAATCGTTTACCCCTTTTATGAGAATATATTCGAAAGTAATTCTACGGCGGGACAGTAAAGGATATCCGGCACAGGCATCCAGCAGTTTTTCCAGAGGATATTTTCGGTTTATCGGCATCAGCATACTACGGGTCTTGTTATCCGTAGCGTTTAAGGATATTGCCAGATTAACCGTGGTATCACGGCCCAGGTCAGAAAGCTTCGGGACCAGTCCCGCTGTAGATACGGTCAGCCTGCGGCTAGAAAATCCAAGCCCGTAATTGCTGTCGGTAAGGGTATTAATGGCGCTAACCACGTTGCTGTAATTTGCCAGCGGTTCACCCATTCCCATGAGCACAATATTGGTAAGACGCTTTGAGCCGCCAAGACATTTTGAAACATCGCGCACCTGGGCAATAATTTCACCTCTTGTGAGATTTCGTACCAACCCGCCAAGGGCGGTGAGGCAAAATCTGCACCCCTGTGCGCAGCCCACCTGACTTGATATGCAAAGCGTATAATGATCTTTTTCAGGAATCAGCACACTTTCAACATATTTTCCGTCGTTGAGTTTAAAAAGATATTTTTTGGAACCATCTTGTGATGTTTCGATTCGGGTCTTTTCAAGTCGGGCAATAGAAAAATGGCGTGAAAGGAGCTTTCTGATTTGTTTGCCCACGTCGGTCATTATATCAAAAGTATCTGCCTGGCGAAGATAGATCCACTTCAGGATCTGAACGGCACGATAAGGCTCAAGCCCCTTGCTTTGGAGCCATAAAACAAGCTGGTCATTGGTGAGTTCTTTAATGTCAGTTTTTTTTGATCTTGACATAATGTTATTTTACTATTATTTCTGAAGATTTCAATAAAAACTTCATGGGTGTTTTTATGTTTGACAATCTCAGCGACCGGCTCAATGCCGTATTTAAAAAGCTCAAGGGACACGGCAAATTAACGGAAAAAAATATCGAGGAGGGATTGAAAGAAGTCAGGATGGCTCTCCTTGAGGCCGATGTTCATTATAAAGTCGTAAAAAAATTTATTGCTGATATCAAGGAACGGGCCCTGGGTCAGGAAGTTATGGAAAGCCTGACGCCCGGCCAGCAGGTTATAAAAATAGTCGACCAAGAACTCACGAAACTGATGGGTGGCCGTCTCGAGGATTTGAACCTTTCGGGCTCTCATCCGGTATCCATAATGCTGGTGGGTCTGCAAGGGTCCGGCAAAACCACAACCGCCGGCAAACTTGCCGTTTATTTGAGAAAACAGGGCAGAAAACCTTACCTTGTTCCGGCGGATATTTATCGTCCTGCTGCTATTAACCAGCTAACTAAGCTGGGTGACCAGTTAGGCGTTCCGGTATTTCCGTCCACCCCGGAAATTAATCCGGTTAAGATCTGCCGGGAAGCAAGAACAACAGCACATAGGGAACTGTGTGATACGCTGCTTATAGACACCGCAGGGCGTTTACATATAGACGAAGAGTTAATGACCGAGCTTCGCCGTATCAAGGATGCGGTAAAGCCGTCTGATATTCTTCTCGTGGCGGATGCCATGACAGGACAGGACGCTGTCAATATCGCCGAATCATTCAATAATACCCTTGATATTGGCGGCGTTATTCTCACAAAAATGGATGGTGATGCTCGCGGCGGAGCAGCCTTATCGATAAAATCGATAACGAGTAAACCCATAAAATTTATTGGTGTGGGTGAAAAACTGAGCGACCTGGAGCCTTTTCACCCTGAAAGGATGTCCTCAAGGATACTCGGAATGGGTGATGTCCTTACCATGATCGAAAAGGTACAGGCAGTAGTTGACGAAAAGGAAGCTGCCACGCTTGAAAAAAGGCTAAGAAAAAATGAATTTACTTTAGAAGACTTTCGTGATCAAATGGTTCAGATAAGGAAAATGGGCTCTATATCTGAACTGATCAATATGATTCCCGGTATGGGTAAAATTAAACAGCTGAAAAATTTAGAGGTTAACGAAAATGAATTTATTAAAATAGAAGCGATAATAAATTCCATGACTCCCCAGGAACGACATCTGCACACCTTAATAAAAGGGGGTCGTCGCAAAAGGATTGCCAAAGGAAGCGGAACCAGTGTACAGGATATAAACAATTTGCTTAAAAATTATACTCAGGTTGTAAAAATGATGAAAAAAATAAACAAGGGCGGAATGCGAGGATTCGGCCGGGGCATGCTGCCCTTTTGAAGGAGATCTAATATGTCAGTTAAAATCAGATTGGCCAGACATGGAGCAAAGAAGAAACCCTTTTATCGAATTGTTATTGCTGATAATGAATCGCCTCGGGACGGTAGATTCCTTGAAAATGTAGGCACATACAATCCATTGGTAGATCCTGCAAAGGTGTCTCTGAAGCAAGAGCGGGTTAAGTACTGGATCGATCAGGGGGCAATCCCTACAGACACTGTTAAAAGTCTTTTGAAAAAAGAAGGCTTTTTTACTAATCTCACATAGTATATTTACCCCCCAATTCTCAACAGCCAACAAAGGAGATTGAGCTATGAAAGAGCTGATCGACTACATTGCCAAGGCGCTGGTTGATAATCCGGAACAGGTTGAGGTCTCTGAGGTAGAGGGTAACCGAACTTCGGTATTAGAGCTTAAAGTGGCAAAAGAGGATCTGGGAAAGGTTATCGGAAAGCAGGGTCGAACCGCGCGGGCCATGCGTACCATATTGAGTGCTGCTTCTGCTAAATTAAAAAAGCGGTCGGTCCTTGAGATTTTAGAATAGCATCGTGGAGAAAAATGGGTTTGTCCCTATTGGAAAGATCATTGGCGCCCATGGTGTAAAAGGAAACATTAAGGTCTATTCCTACGCTGAATCCTTGTCTGTTTTCAAGCCTGGCAGTTTGATCCTTTTAATCAATCCCAAAGGATTTGAAAAAAACTATAAAATAAAATGGGTTAAACCTCACGGCCGGATCGTTCTTTTATCGCTGAAAGGTATAGAAAACAAAAATTTGGTTGAAACCCTTATCGGTTCAGTGTTTTTTATTGAAAGGGCAACTCTTCCTGAACTCAAAGACGGATCATACTACTGGCTTGATATTATCGGACTTTCAGTTTTCACAACCGATGATGAGTATATAGGTCTCGTTGAATCGATAATTCCCACGGGAAGCAACGACGTCTTTGTTGTAAGAAACCCGAATACAGTTCATGATAATGAAACACTGATCCCTGCGCTTGGGTCGGTGATTTTAGAAATCGATCTTAAGCTTAAAACAATGCGGGTGAATTTACCGGAAGGATTATGAAGGGTAACCGTATGAATTTCATAGTCCTGACTATTTTCCCGGAAATGTTTAATCCTTTTTGGGAACATGGGATTATTAAACGGGCCATAGATCGAAACAAGATTTTGGCATCGGCCGTCAATATCAGAGATTTTGCACAAGGGAGACACCGTACGACCGATGACAGGCCGTACGGAGGGGGCTGTGGAATGATTATGAAGCCAGAACCGCTGGCCGGTGCTATCCGGACTGCCACAAAGAAAGCCCCTTTGGCCAAAAGGATTCTGCTGACACCTCAAGGGCGGCGTTTTGATCAGGGCGTGGCCCGGGAATTCGCATCATTGGATGGAATTATTTTTGTTTGCGGCCGTTACGAGGGTGTGGATGAACGTATTTGCCACAATTTGATCGATGATGAGATTTCCATCGGTGATTATGTCCTGACCGGGGGTGAACTGGCAGCCATGGTTATCATCGATGCAGTAACCAGACTGATCCCCGGCGTGCTCGGCGGCAAGGACTCTGCGGAAAAAGATTCTTTTTCAGGAAGTGTTTTAAAATATGCTCAATATACGAGGCCCAGGACATTTGAAGGTGTCGATGTTCCGGAAGTTCTGTTGTCGGGCAATCATAAAAAAATTGAAGAAGCAAGGCTTGAATCATCGCTCATACGAACCTTTTTGAAAAAGCAAGATTTGCTTGAAAACAGATCCTTGAGCGCAGAGGAGATAAAAATTCTGAAAAAATGGTGCCGCGATATTGAAAAAATCATACATGACCAATCTATACGTGGCCCTGACGCATTATCCGGTGATCAATAAGAACGGTGATATTATAACATCCGCCGTAACCAATCTCGACCTGCACGATATATCAAGGGCTGCAAAAACATACGGGGTACGATCCTTTTATGTGGCGACGCCCCTTGAGGATCAGAAAGCACTGGTTAAAAAAATTGTTTCGCACTGGGTAGAAGGAACAGGATCAAAATATAATCCAAAGCGTCGAGAAGCCCTGGAGCTGATTATAATAAAAAACTCGATAGATGATGTAAAATACCATATCCGTGAAAACCATGGAGATTCTCCGAAAACGGTGGTTACCAGCGCCCGTCACAGTCCGGGCAACTTAAGCTTCAGGAAGTTTCGGGAAATGCTGCAAGATGGTAACCTTTACCTGTTGATATTTGGCACCGCCTGGGGATTGCCGGAAAATTTTATCGCAGGGGCAGATTACACACTGAATCCGGTTATTGGCAATACAGATTACAACCACCTTTCCGTCCGGTCTGCCGCTGCCATTATTCTGGACAGGCTGTTTGGAAGAAACCAATAAAATTGTGAAGTCATTTTTTAAAACATTCTGATTAAAGCGGGACTTAAAAAAAAAGAAAAACCCTATACAATCAAGTCAAAATACTGTATAGGCGCTTCTTTAAATTGTTTTGACAATCTTTTTTGTCCATTTTAGGTTAAACCTGAATTTATTAAAATCGTTAGATTAATTCAAAATCCGACGGCAAAGTAAAAAGGTCCAAGTTCAAGGCGCGCAAATCCTGAGGAATGAGGCGTACTTATAGTACGCTGCAATGACGAAGGATGCAGCGCAACGCAGAAGTTGGACTTTTTACAAAGCCGTCAATTTTGGCTTGTCCAAGATAGGTGGTTATTATGGAAATAATAAGACAGTTAGAAAGAGAGATGATGCGGCTGGATATTCCTTCTTTTGCCGCCGGCGATACCGTCAAAGTTAACGTTAAAATAAAGGAAGGCGAAAAAGAGCGTATTCAGGCGTTTCAGGGCGTAGTAATCAGCAAACGTGGAAGCGGGACCGGCGTTACGTTTACTGTCAGGAAGGTTTCGTACGGGATAGGGGTTGAGCGTATCTTTCCGCTACATTCTCCTAACATCGATAAAATTGAAGTGATTACTCGCGGGAGGGTACGTCGTTCAAAAATCTATTACCTGCGCAAGCTAAGGGGCAAAGCAGCAAGGATAAAAGAACGTCGCATAAACTAGTAGCTTAATACATATATTCATAAATACGGTAACGTATTTATAACTTGGTTTATTCATTCTATGTGTGCAAAAGTGTAAAATGCCTAAAGTGAACTAAAGTGCCTAAAGTTAAGGTATTCTATTAATTTTAATTATAATTGTTCGCGCTGAAAGCGCGTTCCTCAACTTTAGCTCACTTTAGGCACTTCAAACTTCAAACTTTTAGAATTCAACTTATACGGGCTAGTTGTCTTAACAAAAATACGTAATCGAATTTACGAATTAGAGCACTAAGGAACTAACCAGGTTTCCAGATGGGGAAAAGCTATGTGGCTAAATGGATAGTACAAAACATCTGATATTTGCTAATTTATTAGTGATATTCATCGTGAGTGTGGGTGTAGCCGGATATATGATGATCGAGGGTTGGAACCTTTTAGATGCCTTGTATATGACCGTCGAAACGCTTACTACTGTGGGATATAACGAAGTACATGAGATGACCAGAATGGGACGGATTTTTACTATTTTGCTCATCTGTATCGGCGTGGCTTTATTTTTGTATGTTGCCGGCGCTGTTGTCCAGTTCATGATTGAAGGGCGAATCAGAACCATATTAGGGAGGAGAAGATTGAATAAAAAGATTGATCGACTGAAAAACCATTATATTATTTGTGGATATGGGCGTATCGGCAAGGTTCTTTGCAAAATGTTATTAAGGAAGCCGTTTGACCTGGTCGTTGTTGAGAAAGACCCGGAGCTTATCTCGGCAATGGATGCAGATAAAATTCTCTATGTGTCAGGTGATGCAACAGATGAAGAAAATTTGCTTAAAGCAGGAATGAAGCGTGCTAAAGGGCTGATTGCTGCTCTGGCTACGGATACGGAAAATGTTTTCCTGGTGCTGACAGCCAGACAACTTAACCCCGACCTCTATATCATTGCAAGGGCAAGTCGCAACGAGTCAAAGTCTAAATTGCAAGCCGCAGGCGCCAACAAGGTAGAATCACCATACGATATGGGTGCTGCGAGCATGGCACAGCGGATCATCCGCCCAACCGTGACAAATTTTCTGGAACTTGCCTTTGCTCACCGACGCAAAGATATTCAGATGGAAGAAATGCCGGTCCACTCTTCCTCTGATCTTGTAAATGTCATGCTGAAAGATTCAGGAATCAGGCAACAATTCAACCTGATAATCATTGCCATAAAAAAGCCTGATGGGAATATGCTGTTTAATCCTTCTTTTGAGACGGTTATCGAGAGCGGAGATACCGTAATCGCCGTGGGGCAGGAAAATAATCTTCAACAGCTGGAAAAGATATTGAATCCGGCAAGACCAGTGTCGAGATAGCGGTTATATTTTGTAGATAATTCTTTTTTCAGTAATTATAATATCCACATACCTGTCATGGGATTCCATTTGTATTTGCTGAATTATCTGGTTTTCAAAACTAAGAGCAACCTTTCTTGTTGTGATCGATAATTTTGGAATAAGCCGGTCGTAATATCCGTCACCGGATCCTATTCTCCCCCCTTTTTCATCAAATGCAACACCTGGAATTATTGCGATGTCGATACATTCGATGGGCACAACGTTGCAACGGCTCGAGTCCGGTTCCAGGATTCTTCTGGGCCCGGGTATTAAATCGGTATTTATGTCATCGATTTTCATCAATTTCATATCATATTTTCTTGTGTCAAAGGCGGGAAGAATGACAATTTTTTTATAGTTTAAACACCGTTCTATTATCGTTAGGGTATTCACTTCGCTGGTGCTGTTTATATAAAGCAATACAATATTTGCTTCTAAAAAATTGGCAAATTCAAAAAGACGGTTTTCTATTCCTGTAATTTTTTCTTCAATTTCCCTGCCAGAAAGTGCAGCCAGTGTTTTTGCTATGTTATTTCGTATTTCATCTTTTGTTTCTCGAATTTCCTCCATAAGTATTCTCCCGGACAAATATTTAGAATATTATTTACTATATACAAATTTTAATGAATAATGTCAACTAACAATAATCATTGACTATATGGCTTGCCCGTGATACGACTCCCCTAAAACTTTTTCAAAATATAGATGCCTGCAATATTGACCCCAACAATCTGGCTCGGATAAGATGCAGGCTTTGTAATTTGGTTAAAATAATATAGGAATTGTTGTGATAGAAATCAAGTTTGTGAGACAAAACCTCCCTGAAATTGAAAAAGCACTTTCAAGGCGAGGACAAACAGCAGACCTTGAAACTTTTAAACAATGTGATGCCGAACGCAAGGCCCTTCTTCTTGAGATTGAAAACCTTAGACATCGCCGCAATGTGGTTTCTGAACAAATAGCGGCAATGAAAAAAGATGGCCAAGACGCAGATGATCTTGTGACCCAGATGCGTGATGTCGCCAACAAGATCAAGGCGTTGGATCATGATTTGTCTGAAAATGAGGATAAAATAAATCAAATCCTTTTCGGATTACCGAATATGCCTCATAAATCGGTCCCTGAAGGAAAGGACAGTTCTGAAAATCCTGTTGTAAGACAGATCGGCACACCGCCCGATTTTGATTTTGAGCCCCTGGCTCACTGGACATTAGGTGAAAAACTCAAGATATTAGATTTCGAGACCGCAGCTAAAATTACCGGTGCCCGTTTTCCCCTTTATTTAGGTAACGGCGCCAGGCTGGAAAGAGCGCTTATCAATTTTATGCTTGATATTCATACTACAAAACATGGTTATACAGAGATACTGCCGCCCTTTATTGTGAACCGAAACAGCCTGACAAATACCGGTCAACTTCCAAAGTTCGAGGAAGACCTTTTCAAGCTTAACGGGTGGGATTACTTCCTTGTACCCACGGCTGAAGTTCCGGTAACCAACATTCATAAGGATGAAATCTTAAATGAGGAAATGCTGCCGATTTTTTACACGGCCTATACCCCCTGTTTTCGTTCGGAAGCAGGTTCCTATGGAAAGGATACCAAAGGATTGATCCGGCAGCACCAGTTTAACAAGGTGGAGCTGGTCAAATTTACCAAACCGGAAACATCTTATGATGAGCTTGAAACACTTTTAAACCATGCCGAAACGATTTTAAAAATTCTCGGGCTTCCTTATCAGGTTGTCAATCTTTGTACCGGCGACCTGGGCTTTTCCGCAGCAAAAACTTATGATATTGAAGTCTGGATGCCCGCACAAGATGTTTACAGAGAAATCTCATCGTGCAGTAATTTTGAGAGCTTTCAGGCCAGGCGCGCCAATATCCGGTTCAAAAGAAAAGGTAAAAAGGGTACCGAACTTGTACATACCCTCAACGGATCCGGGCTTGCTGTGGGACGAACGGTGGCCGCATTACTTGAAAATTTCCAGCAGGCTGACGGGTCCGTTCTTATACCCGAAGCCCTGAGATCCTATATGGGCGGACTTGAAAAAATATCGCCGTGAAACCAGAAGATTTCCCCAAAGAGATTAGATCCTTTATCCTCCCAAAACACCGTGGCAAACTAATTTATCAGTGCCTTGACTGCGGCCGGGAGTACGGTATTGATGAACTGCTCTATACCTGTCCGGCTTGCGGACAGTTGCTTCTGATTCTCGATGAAAATTTTGACCGTTTAAAAAAGGTCCCGGGTAGGATATGGCGCAAGATTTTTGATTATCGCAAGATGCTCACAATCCCGGCGCTAAAGGGAATCTATCTTTATCATGAATTTATAGGGCCGGTTATACCGCTCGAATCTGTAATCTATCTTGGCGAAGGACACACTCCCGTCATTGAAGCAAACGATTTCCTACAGGGGAAAGCAAACCTTAAATTCTACTTTAAAAATGACGGTCAGAATCCCAGCGCCTCATTCAAGGACAGGGGGATGGCCAGCGCATTGAGCTATATCAACTTTCTGGTTCAAAAAGGTCATGTTTCCGATGTGCTTGCCATATGTGCTTCCACCGGGGATACCTCGGCGGCCGCAGCCTTGTATGCATCCTTTCTTCAACCCCATGTTAAATCCGCAGTGCTTCTACCCCATAAGAAGGTGACCCCCCAGCAACTTTCTCAGCCTCTGGGAAGCGGTGCCGCCGTGTTCGAGATGCCGGGGGTTTTTGACGATTGCATGAAGGTTGTTGAAACACTGTCGGAAAATTATAATGTTGCACTTTTGAACTCAAAAAACGCCTGGCGTATACTTGGGCAGGAGTCATATTCATATGAAATCGCACAGGCGTTTGAATATGACATGGAAAACAAAGTCATGGTTGTGCCGATCGGGAATGCCGGCAATATTACTGCCGTAATCAGCGGGTTTTTGAAATTTTATGAGACCGGCATTATACGTTCTTTGCCGAAAATATTGGGTGTTCAGTCGGAACATGCCAACCCTGTTTATCGGTATTACCTGGAACCTGATGCTGCAAAACGAAAATTTATTCCCGTAGCCGTTAAGCCGAGTGTGGCCCAGGCAGCCATGATCGGCAATCCTGTTTCAATGCCGAGAGTCATTCATCTGGTGGATCTTTACAACAGGTTGTCCGGCAGGCAGAATGTCTTTTTTATAGAGGTTGACGAACAATCGATAATGGACTGGGAACTTCTGGCTAACCGTAATGGACATATTGCCTGTACCCATGGCGGCGAATCTCTTGCCGGTCTGATTGTCGCTCGCAAGCAAAAAATTGTGGGACAAAACGACGTTGCCATCGTCGATTCAACCGCTCATTCACTCAAGTTTTCGGGTTTTCAGGAGATGTATTTTAAAAATAGTTTTCCTGCAGAATTCAAAATTTCTCCGGATCCGGATCTTATTAACACCCCTGTTTATGTTCATCCGGATGATCTTACAAATGTTCCTGCTCCGGGAAAACCATTGCAAGGCGAAGCGCTCGATCGGTTTGTCCAAGGTGTATCCTCCGAGATTGCAAAGATCTTGAGTCTCAAAAAAAGGCAGAACGCATGAAAATCCAGGGAGCATCTTTAGCATCCGTCTTTTTGGTGATCATCATTCTGGCATGCCTGATGTTTCCCCGTTCCGCATATAATGCGTTTTTGTATAAAAACTATACCATTCGATACGACAGAGGCTGGGACATATTATGTGATCCGTATGTTGTGAAAAAAGACGACTGGCTTTACAAACTCCTTAAACAAAAAGGAGAAATCGCGAACAGAGATTTCCCGGAATTTTTGGAGATATTTAAACGGATAAATCCGCATATTCATGATATAAACAGAATTCGTGCCGGTCAGCATATTATTATTCCATTAAAGAAGTTAAATCCAGCTTCCATGTCCGGACAATCCTCAGGTGTAGTTACAATCCCCTTTGTGACCATTCCCAACATATCTGAAGCCCTTAAAACGTATTCATCAGAATATACCGTACAAAAGGGAGATTGCATATCTATTCTTATTTCGACAAGGTATGGGCCTTATGGCAAAGAACCATACAAACAAGGCATCAAACTGTTCAGACTGATCAATCCCGACATCAAAGATCTGAATCGAATTTATATCGGCCAAGATATCCTTATCCCGGATCCGGCTATTTTAGGCCAGCCATGGTATCACTCCCTGTTTGACCCTTCAGCAGATAATAACAAGCGTCCCGATATGAACCGCTCAATCCTGACTTCTAAAAAAACACCGGGGGTTTCTGTTTCGGAAGACAGGGAAAAGCAACAGACGACTCATTTATCAAAAGTTTCGTCGGTTTTAGACGGGAAACTTTTTAATAACGGCGTGTACTATTTTCCAAGGCCGGGCCGGGAGGATTTAGCACTGGACCTTTCCGAAACTCCCTTAATAGAATTTAAAAATGGAACCAGAATCCTTTTTCTAATGGACGATAAAAATCAGGAACCTGAGCTGGATAGGGTAAAATCCTTCTGGAAGGATCTGCATATCGTTGGAATTACGCCAAACCATTCTGTTAAATATGTGTTTGATGCTGTTTTTAAAAGCTTGGGCAAAGATTTTTTAAAAAAACCTTTGTCTTTTTTCGATCAAGGAGTCAAAGTTGAAGTCCGGGGGGAATGGATATTTGATAAAATTGCCGAGAAAGGAAATAGCGTGCGCCATTTTTGTATATCGCTTATTGATCACCCGAGCGAGCGTACTCCCGAATCAATTTTGCGTTATCTGGATCAAAATAATATAGTTTTAAAAGAGATTCTCACGGGTAAAAATACTGCCGCACAGAAATCTAATGGACCGGGTCCCCATAAATCGGGTGAAACTGTGAGTACCATCGATTCTTCAGATCAAAAATCCTTTGTAAATGATTTGATTACGGCTTTGGGTTACAACTACTCGCCCAATGTCAGTATTTCATTTCCGTATTCCGGAGTTCAAGTAAACACGGTTTCAAATCTTTTTACCGGAAGTGACGGAAATCCATACCTTGTGGACTTTGGGGATCTTTACGGCCATGCGGTTTCCGCCATCCAAAAGACCGGCTTTACCATCATTCAGATAAAACACGATGATAATGCTCATGTTGTCATACAAAAGATTCTTGGCGCCATGGATGTTTCTTATACCAATAATCCAAGTTTTCTTGCAGCCAAAAGACCTGCCATCCATAATACGGTTTTGACCATACCCGGTTTTCTGGTTGCGGATGCAGGAAAACCGAGAATTCTTCTTTCATTTGCCACTCTGCATAATGGGATAATTCAATTTTTAACAAATCAGGGGGTTAAGATCAGTATGATCCAACCGTCTAAAAAAGTCACTCAACATATTAATAAGGTTAAAAAATGAAAACATATGGGTTTGTCCGGGCAGTAATTGTAATTTTGATATTGGGCAGTGTTTCGTGTACAGCAAATCTGGAAATGCAAAAAAAACAGGCTGAAGCTTCAAGGAATTTGGGTGAAGCATATTACCGGCAGGGAAATTATCCTGAAGCGTTAGGAGAACTTCTTAAATCAGAAACGATTTATCCCGGAGATCCTTTTCTTCAATACGACCTGGGACTTACTTACATGGCCATGAAAAAAATGGATCTTGCCATCAAACACTTTAAAAAAGCAATTGAAATTAAACCCGATTACGCTCCTGCCCTAAATAGTTTAGGGACAGCTTATCTCAACAAAAAAGAATGGGATACTGCCATCAGGTATTTTAAGGAGGTTACCGAAAACCTTCTGTACGCTACGCCTCATTTTGCTCTTTCCAATATGGGATGGGCCTACTATAACAAGAAAGAGTATGCCCTTGCTGAAAAGTTTTACCTCAAGGCGCTTGAAATTAATCCAAGATTTATCAATGCGCTGGCCGGTCTGGGCAAGACCTATACTGCCATGGGCAGAAGTTCGGAGGCTGTGGCCACACTTGAAAAAGCAGTTAAAGATTATCCGCGTTTGGGACAATTATATTTGGATTTGGCCCGGGCCTATACCGTATCCGGTGAATACAAAAAGGCTCTTGATTCTTATGAAAAAGCCGTTGAATTTGCTCCGGGCAGCGCCCTTGCCCGGGAAGCGGAAACAGAGGCTCAAAAAATAAGGAGATTTCGATAAGGAAAAATTTTACAGATCGCCTTTTATATCGCGTTGTTCAAGCTGAACGATCCTGGGAGTAATAAAAATCAGCAGCTCGTCCAGTTGGTCTTCTTTGGATTCTGTTTTAAAAAGCCAGCCCAGAACCGGTATTTTCATGAGTCCCGGGACCCCGCTCTGGCCGGTATCTTTTCTTGTTTTTCTGATGCCGCCTATGATCACCGTATCCCCGTCATTTACCAAAAGTTCGGTATTGGCTTCCTTGGTGGTAAATGATGGATCACCTAAAATTATCGCACCGACTTCATTATTTTTTACTGAAATTTCCATTGAAACACGGCCGTCAGGGGTCACATGCGGTGTAACCTCCAACTCAAGGGCGATGTCTTTCCACTCTGTTATTGTATTCCCATCAGCATCCAGCTTTTTATACGGCCAGGCTGTGCCCTGTTTGATCATCGCCATTTTATTGTCGAGTGTTAAAATTTTAGGGGAAGAAATTATCTTAACCTGTCCTTCACTTTCAGCCGCCGCTATGGTAGCGTCCAACGTCCATGGCGAGCCGGTCAGCTTGCTGAAATTAATACCCAAACTTCCAAGACTGGATGTTGGCGGATTGGTTGCTGAAAAAGAAAAATCACGAATATATTTGTTGCCGACCGGACCATAAGTTCCTGATAGAGAGACGCCAAGCTCCCGTGAGAAGTTATTGCTGGCTTCGACGATTCTGGCTTCAATGAGAACCTGGGGGGTTACCCGGTCGAGTTTTTTAACGATTTCCTTGGCTCGTTTAATGGATCGCGCCACATCCGACATGACAATCATGTTGTTGGTTTTATCAACCGTGATTCCGGCTTCGGAACGATTTGGATTGAATTTGCTATTCCCCTCTGATTCTCCTGTTGATGTAAGATGTTTAGCAATTTCTGCGGCATCCAGATAGCTGACAGGCATAAATGCAGTAATCAGCTCTTCCTGATTTTCGGCTTCCCGCTGTGCCGCCAACTTTTTTTGTCTTTCCTCATCTTCCTTTGCCAGAGTATTCAGCGTGGCAATCCGTATTATGCCTTCTTCATATACCAAACCCAGCTTGTTCATCTTCAGGACCAGAGTCAGAACCTGGTCCCATGGGATGGGTTTTTCAAGGGTCAGCGTAACCTCTCCGGTTACATCCTTGTCAATGGCAAAATTTTCTTTGCTGACTTCCCGTATAATGCGAAATACGTTTTTAATATTGGTTCTAAAAAAATCGACCGCGATCTTTTCCCCAACATATTTCTTTTTAGTCTCCGTCCGATAAAAATCCAGAGATTTCCTGATACCGGTGTATGCATCAACGGTTTTTTGGCGGTCAATATCATAACCAGCACCCAAAGCGGCTTCTTCTGCTACGGACCGAGTTGATTCAGAGCCGTGGGGTTTTGGGTATGTTGCTTGAAGAGCTCCAAATTTTGCTCCTGTATCAGCAGCCGGCTGAGTCATAACCTTTTTCCATAATGGAAGTTTGGCTTTATCAAGGGGCTTGGGAGATATTGAAGAAGCTTCAAAATGGAGCAACAGAAGATCATCTGTTTGTTCCACAAAATAGGGTACGGATTCTCGTAATTCAATGGTAACCCGAGAGGTGTCTTTCATGTCGGGTGTCTGAAGCGGTGTTATACGATTAACAGCGCTTTGAAACCGTGTGGTAACCAATGGGCGCCGGCGATATTCCGGAAGGTTTGTGTTATAAAGATTGAGCTGCAGCTTTTTATCATGGATTTTTTTTAAGTGGTATTTGATCGGTATTGTGGTCCCGATAATAATTGTCGATTTGCCGCCTTCTTCACCTGAAAAATCTATCCGGTTAATCCAGGCAGGGGGACCTTTTTTAATTTCAGGGGTAACCGTTTTATTCGCTGAGGTGTTTGCAACTAATTTTTCCTGCTCATACAAGACCGGCTGTTCCTTGGCATTTTTTGATTCATCGCTCGATTTTTCTTTTTTCTCTAATTTTGTATCGGGAGAAACTGAAATTGTAGATTCCTTGTTGAATGTTATTTCAAGGCCCGTATCTTCTTGGGTTACTTCATAAGAAACGTCTTTTTTTAATAAGATTTCAACTCGGGATGTATGTCCTTTGGTTGTTAATTCAGAAGCTTTGATTGAACTCACGATGTCACTGTCCGGCACATAGTCAGTATTGATATCGCCCAGATCAGTTTCAGGAAAATAAAGTAAAACGCCCGGAGGGAAAGGTTGTTTGACCGAAGTATAGGTAAGCAGCCGGTTCCCTCTAATCCATATTATAGACGATTGTGAATCCTCGCTTAGGCTTATATCGGTGATACGCTTGAGCTCAAAGGATTGTCCGGCATCCTTTCTTGTCTCTTTAACTGCAATGGTGTTTGAAGCACAGCCAGACAAAACGGTCATCAACATTCCCAAAAAGAAGATAATAGCTCCGATCCTTGACAATTTCTTGACCTTACCATTCATGTTATTCTTCTCCAGGAGGTTTTAATTTTATCTCTTTTTTACGGACAGAAATTTTGCCGTAAATATCTTCAACCTCTTCTTCAACAATAATCCTGTCCGATAATATTTTTACTACCTTTCCAGAGTGTGTCCCGATATACGTACCTTTCTTTATTACATATCCCTTTCCCGAATCCTCTTCAACCAGTGCCCTGTTCCCGCTTTGAGCGCGTAATATTGCAACAAGTTTAAGCTGGCTTAAATCGAGTTTTTCAAGGGGGGTGAGTAGCTTACGCCGAACTGCTTTTCTATGCTTAACCGGTAAGCTCACAGGTTTTTCTTTGATCAATGGTGCAAACGGATCAAGTTTTCCTTCGGGGTTGTAAAGGTCGGTTATTTTCGGGGGTTCAATTTTTTCAGTTGTCACGGATATTGAAGCAACCCGTTTTTCTTTTGCCACATCGACCTTTACCGTTGAAATATCAGGTACAACTTTGGGTATGGGCTTAGCGGTTTCTTGTATTGGTACAGGTTTTGGGATGTCAGTCTTTTTGGGCTGTAGAGGTTTTGATGCCTCCTTTTTGGCAATAATGATTTTTTGGGTAATCTTTTTGGCTTTTGGGGGAGGCTCAGCTTTTTTATCACAACCTATCAGGAGAAAAAAGAAACAGATAAGACAGATGAAACTGCGCATTATGACAATTATTTTATCCATGATCTATGGCTGCTTTTTATTTTCTTTTTTTCGTGGCCTTATTGGCTTTCGTTTCCACAAACCTATAAGTCACAGCAGTGCATGATGTTCTAAGGTCACCGCTTCCCTTTGTTGCGACCATTTTAATATCGTCTACATTAACAATTCTGTGTAACCGTGCAACCTTGTCGAAAAAAAGGGCAGTTTTATGGTAGTTGCCCGTAACTATTATGGATACAGGAATTTCAGCATAAAATTCTTTGATGCGTTCATCTCTGGGCTCAAATAACAAAAATTCCAGGCCGGCATCCCGACCGGATCGGGAAATGCTTGACAGCAGAGAAGGTATTTCTTTTTTTTCGGGAAGTTTTTTCACGGCCATTTTAAATTCCGTTTCTGCCTTTTCCAGTTTGTCCTGAAAATGTTTAAGCTGTCTCGCCTTTGCTTTTGCCCTGACAACCCTTGTTTCCAGAGTTTCTTGTTCTGTTTTTAATTCGTCAATTTTGTTAACTTTAGGCTGATAAGAAAAATAGAAAAAGGGCCCAAAAAGCATCAGCAAAATCCCAAAACATATCAAAAATCTGTAAAGTTTTGAAAGCTTTCCGATTTTATCGATTTTTTCTAGAAAAAACCCCGTAAATTTGGAAATTTCAATCTTTTTCATTGTTTTTTTGCTCTGTCCGGAGCAATTTTTATTTTTTACTTTCCGATTTATTCAAAGAAATTTTAGTGCAAGTAATGTCAAAGTTTTTTAGATTTAACTTCGTTATTTTTTGTTGTTTAAGGGTTCTCAGGTTTACATTTTTATAAAGTTTTGAATTTTCTAAACGGGTCATAAAATCGGCTACCGTTTTATTATCCATGGCAATCCCTTTGATGCCGATATTGTTTCCTTTTGCTTCAAAATTGGTGAACCATAATCGCTTAACCGGCGTGTTATCCTTGTCTGACAATGGGTCTGATCCGGAAATTGACGTGTGCTCAGCAACCACCTTTGTCATGTTGTCCAGCAGACAGACGGCATCTTTACGTTTTGTCTCAAGATTCTTAATAACTTTTGTCTTCTTCTCTAAATTGTTAAAGGCATTTTTTATTCTATCTACTTCTTTTGCTTGTTTTTCAAATTTGGCTAACATTGTTTTATTTTCTGCTATTTTTGTATTTAAAACATCGATTCTTTTTTGCAACCTTATATTATAGAAAAGCAAGATGGCAGCAACAAATAAAAAAGAAAAGAAAAATATACTGATCTGCTTTCGAATGTTCTCTTTTTTACGTGCTGCTCGATAAGGTAGCAGATTGATTCGTATCATTTTTCACCAATTTTTCTTATTGCAAGACCCATACATATTGCAGCCTGGGGAGCTATCTGCTCAAGATAAGAAGGATCAAAACGGTCACTGTCGATGGAAAAGTTTTGAAAAGGATTTATAATTTCGACGTGGGTTGATGTTTCCACAGCCAGAAGTTGGCGAAACTCCTTAATGTTGGCGCCACCGCCGCTAAGAATAATCTTTGTTATTTGATCTTCAGGAAATGTAGAGTAAAAGAAATCAAGAGCACGTTTTATTTCAGTGCACCAGTCGGTTACCACTGATGAAATAATGCCACTCAGAACTTCCGGGGAAATTATGTCTGATTGTCCGCTGTGTTTAATCTCTTCAGCTTCCGCTAAAGAACACTCCGTAAGGGAGGCGATTTTTTCGTTTATTTGTCCGCATCCAAGCGAAACATCGCGCATGAATACAGAAGAATTATTTTTCAGGATATTCAATGATGTCTTGCTGGCTCCAATATCAATGAGGGCAATATTTTCATCTCCTGGATCATAACTAAATTCAAAGATGTTTTGGAGGGCAAACGCATCAACATCTATTATGCAGACATTAAGCCCGGTCATCTGGACCAGATTGATATATTCGTTAATCATTTCCTTTTTGGCTGCAACCAGAAGAACACTCATCTGATTTGGGTTATGTTCGCTTTCCCCTAATATTTGAAAATCCAGATTAACATCGCTTATATCAAACGGGATATACTGTTCCGCTTCAAAATGGATTGTTTCCTGAAGCTCGTCTTCCGTCATGTTCTGAACATTGATCTTTTTGACAATTACCGAGTACCCTCCGATGGAGATAGCAACATTCTTTTCTTTGAGTTTCGCTTCCTTGAAAAGTTCACGGATAGATTTAGAAACCGTTTCAGGATCTTTAACAGTACCTTCTTCGATTATCCCCGGTTCAATATTAATCGTGTGGAAACTTTTAAAGATCTGGCTTGTTTTTTTATCAACTACTTCAGCAATCTTTATAGTTCTGGAACCAATATCAAGGCCGATAAGATGAGTTTTTTTTCGAAAAATCATGATCTGCTATTAATCGCCAAATATTTTGTTTTTGTCAGAAAGGCCGAAACCAAGGGCCAGAATAATCTTTCGTTGAGTTTCCAGGCGGCAAGGCATGCCTTTTTCTATGCGTGCAATCGTTATAGGGGATACGTTCGCCTTTCTGGCAAGTTCGGTCTTGCTCATCAGTAAAGACTCTCTGATTTTCTTTACAGAATTACCTTTCATTCAGTAGCCCTTATACAAAATAAATCATAATTAGTAAGTTTTTAATATCGACAACAGGTAAAATTTATTAATAAATCTGAATTTTAAAATAATATTACCTTAAATTATAATTAAGTTCAAGGACTTTTATATATAATTATAGATAAATTTAAATTAATTAGTCTATTTTGTGGTTTACTTGATAAAGTTACTATATATAGTATGATAAGAAAAGCTCAAAATATATACAATATAACAATGATATCAAAACAAATGTTCAGGTCCCCTATACCTGACGGGTGCTTTGTTATCGTATTAATGGAAATAAGCATTACCTTGACTTTAATGATTATGTTCCATATATGGTTAATAGGATGAATTTAAAACATTTTATTGTTGTCGGAGCCAGTTATTGCGGATGAATAAATTAAAATATTGATATCAAATATATGGATACCCATTCATCAGAAGAAAAAGTCAAACCGTTTAGACTGGTCAAATACTTTACCTTTACAAGCCTTACGGTAATATTTATTGGAACATTGCTCCTCTCTTTACTTAACACTCACCTGGCAAGGACCATGCAGCAGCAAAAAAGTGAAGATTACGCTCACCTTCTGATAGAAAATTTGAACCATCAGGTTTTTTTACAGTTCATAATTCCTGTTGCACTGAAATTTGGCAAGATTCAGCTCAGTAACAAAAAACAGTTTGAACGTATGGACAAAGTGGTCAGAAGCACGCTTCACAGCTTCAAGATCGATATGGTCAACATCTACGATATAAATAATACAATTTCTTACAGTTTCGACCCATCGGTAATCGGCAAACAAGATGCCGGAGGAAAAGACTATCAGGATGCACTTTCAGGCGAGTCGACTTCAAAACTTATTCAAAGGGGTAATTGGTTCGAGATATTACTGGGATTTTCTCAATACAGCAAATTAATTACTTTTGCACCGCTACGCGCAGAACAGCCGCTTTCACGCATCTCCGGTCCGGTTCTCGGTGTTGTTGAAATAGTACAGGACTTAACAGAAGATTATAAAGC
>JAUVTO010000113.1 GCA_030601485.1 Desulfobacterales bacterium
CTAAAGTTTGAAGTGATCTAAAGTTAAGGAGTCGCTACGCTCCGGCTACTTATTTTAGCTAAAATTGACAGAATACCTTAACTTTAGGCACTTTAGGTCACTTTAGGCACTTCACACTCAATAAATTTAGTTTTTTTGCCACAAAAAGCACCCCGGTGAAATTGACTCTGTATTGCACTGGGCAAGCAAAATTCACAATTAAGAAACTAAAACGCAAGAAATTCATTTTTTTAGATATTCATTAAATATTTGCTATGTTATAAAATCATCCGGATCATCGGGTCTGTAAGTGTCAAGAGGCGGCCGCTTTTCCAATGTCATGCCGGCTTCCCAATCGAAGAGTTCCAGACAATCTTTTTCCAGTTTTTTTGTAAACATACGAACTTTTATTCCCATGGGGCAGGCGCGCTCACATGAACCGCAGTCCGTGCACCGGCCGGCACAATGATAGGCCCTTAAGAAATGGAATGTTCGGGTATCTATGGGATCTATGCTCTTTCCGACCCACTGGGGCCGTGATTCATCCACAAAGCATGTGGGGCAGTAGCAAAGGGGACATGCATTTCTACAGGCATAACAGCGAATACAGGCCGAAAGGAGGTCATCAAAATATCTCCATTTTTCTTCCGGGGACAGGGATTCAATTTTGCGGACGTCCTCATATCTGTCTACATCTTTTTGCTCCTCGACAAGATCTCCCGCAAGTTCATCATATATTACCGGGTTACGGTGAGTGCACAATGCACAATTATCCTGCAGCACATCTTTTTTATCCAAGGCTTTTTCAAAACCCTCGCCTTTTATATTGATTTTGTCATCAACCTCGATCACATTCTGTATTTCAGTTTCAAACATTGGTTCGATCTTGTGCCGGTCAATCATTCCTTTGCACGGCACGCCGATAATAAACAGCTGATCCCGTTTGATTTTGTTTTCAATAATATGGGTGACAATATTTCGAGAATCGCACCCCTTGGCAACAATACCGATTTTTTCCTTTCTGTTTGTGAAGTAGTTTGCAAGATTGATTCCGCAGTTGCTGTCCCACACAAAGGTGTCAACATCTTCAGGCGTTTTTACAAAACAGGGTTCATTCATCATGGGCACGGTCCCCTTGCGGAAGCCGATGACCATATCAACTTTGCCCTCTTGTAAAAGCCGACGTGATATTTCCTTTATTTTGTCGATATACGCTAACATGTTAAGCCACCTTGGCTTCTGTTTTTAGAAAGTTTTTATTGGGTCCCAGAGCCTTGACCTCTGCGGTGACCTTGTTAACCACATCAACGAATTTGGTTGATTCAGCAGATGAGATCCATGAAAAATGCAGGCGGCCGGGTTCGATCCCCATATATTCAATAAGGTTGTTAAATAAAGCAAACTTTCTGCGTGCGTAGTAATTACCTTCCAGGTAATGGCATTCGCCGGGATGTCACCCGGATACCCAGACTCCGTCTGCCCCCTGCCTCAGAGCAGCCAGAATAAACTTGGGGCTCATGCGGCCTGTACAAGGGATCCTGATGACCCGGATATTGGGTGGATATTCCATTCTGCTAACGCCCGCCAGGTCCGCAGCCCCGTAGCTGCACCAGTTACACAAAAAACTGAGGATCTTGGGTTCCCAATGTGACATATTGAAAATCTCCTTATGCTGGATTCTGGTTTCTGGATACCGGACAATCTAGTCTCAATTATCCAGCATCGAGTATCCAGTATCAATTATTATCATGCTTCATTCAATGCAAAGATCTGGGCGAAGATCTGATCATTATCGAATCCTTTAAGATGGATCGCGCCTGACCTGCAGGATGCTACACATAGCCCACAGCCTTTGCAAAGGACAGGATTGATTTCCGCTCTGCCTGGAAAAAAACGGTCGTCTTCAGGTATAAAAGAAGGTGCTGAATACGGACATACGGAAACACATACGCCGCAGGAACTGCAAATTAAGGGGTTGGTTTCCGCAACAGTGCCGCTGGTCTGATAAGTCTTCCCGGCAAGAAGTGTTACCGCACGAGAGGCGGCGGCTTTTCCCTGAACAATAGATTCATCTATCGGTTTGGGTGCGTGTGCCAGACCACACACAAAGACACCGTCCGTAGAAAAATCGACCGGTCTGAGCTTTACATGGGCTTCGGCAAAAAAACCGTCGGCATTCCGGGGAACTTTATAAAACCGGGTTAATGTGTTGTCAGTCTCCGTAACAATGGCGGAAGCCAGGATTAAAAGGTCGGGCCTGATTTCCATTATCCGCCTGAGCACCCTGTCTGCAAAGGTTACTTTTAGATAATTCCGGTCGACGTCTACGGTTAAGTTCTTGTTAGAATCGTAGCGGATAAAAACAATCCCTTTTGAACGCGCCTCCCGGTAAAGATCTTCACGCAGCCCATAAGGGCGCAAGTCCCTGTACAGAATAAAAACGTCCATGTTGGGGTTGATCTCTTTTAGTTTCACTGCGCTTTTGATAGACTGGGTGCAGCAAACTTTGGAACAGTAAGGTCTTTCTTTGATACGTGAACCCACGCATTGGATAAATACAGCGGTATTGTGTCGAGGTAATTCCTGATCGTTATCAACAAATCGCTGCTGTAGTTCCAGACCGGTCACAACACGGGAATCTTTGCCGTATAAATACAGGTCAGGCTTTAACTCTGAAGCACCGGAAGCGATGATAGTGACACCATGCTCAAGAACTCGGCTTTCTTTGTCGTTTTTGATTGTTGTTTTGAAATTCCCCACAAAACCGTCAACCTGTGTGATCTGCGAATTCAGAAAAACCTCTATATTCTGATCGGTCCGGACCGCATCGATTAACGTGGTTAAATACTTTTGAATATCCTCACCTCGCCAGGTTTCATGGAGATGCCGTGCCTGCCCGCCGAGGGAGTCTTTCTTTTCGATCAGAAAAGTTTTATATCCCTGCTCCGCCATATTTTGGGCTGCAGCCATCCCGGCAACACCGCCCCCGATAACAAGAACCGACTGATTCATCTCCATGGTAGATTCTGACAGGGGTTCAAAAAGACGGGCCTTGGCAATGGCCATTTTGACTATATCTTTTGACTTCTCCGTGGCTTTTCCAGGATCATCTTGATGTACCCAGGAGCACTGATTCCGAATGTTTGCCATCTCAAACAGATATTTATTGACTCCGGCATTGCTTAAAGTCTCCTGAAAAAGAGGTTCATGTGTTTTCGGCGTACAGGCTGCCACAACCACCCGGTTCAGCCGATGCTCCTTTATGACCTCGGTAATTTTGTCCTGGGTGTCCTGTGAGCAACTGAACATATTGTCCTCCACATGGACAACTCCGGGTTGATTTTTTGAATACTCCACCACCTCATCGATATTTACTATCCCTGCTATATTGGTCCCGCAACGGCAGACAAAAACACCGATTCGAGGCGGTTCCCCGCGCACATCCATCTCCTCCGGAATATGTCTGGTCTTTGTGAGGGACCATCGTGACCCGGCTAACATGCTTCCGGCCACACCCGCAGCGGCGCTGGAATCTATAACGGAAGACGGAATATCCTTGGGCGCCTGAAAAGCTCCGCAAACAAAAATTCCGGGCCTGGAAGTCTTAACAGGTTCAAAGCTGCTTGTGCGGGCAAAGTTGTAATGATCCAGATCAATGCCCCATTTCCCGGCCTTTTCCGCTATTTCCATGGATACCATCAGGCCTACAGACAGAACTACCATATCGAATTCCTCTTCGACACTCTTTCCGGTCTCGTCAACATAACGGATAAGCTGCATCCCTGTTTCTTCTACCGGGACAATATTGGTAATTCTCGACTTGATGAATCTCACCCCCAGATCATCTTTGGCGCGGATATAATATCTCTCAAAGTCTTTTCCGTAGGTGCGAATATCTATATAAAAAATAGCCGCATCTAAGTCCCCATGGCTGTGTTCCTTGGCCAGCATGGCTTCCTTGATGGCATAGGTGCAGCAAACCCCGGAGCAGTATCCATTGGCACCCAGGTGCACATCCCTGGATCCTATGCATTGCAGCCAGGCAATCTTTTTCGGCTCTTTATTGTCTGAAGGTCGAACCAGATGACCGCCGTAAGGCCCGGAGGCCGATAAAATCCTCTCAAATTCCATGGAAGTTACGACGTTTGGATGTTTTGCATAGTTAAAAGTGTCGTACTTAGACGGATCATACGGCTTGGCACCAGAGGCAAGTATGATTGAACCGACATTTACCTCAACTGTTTCATCCTTTTGAGAATGGGTTTTGAGAGTAAGAGCTTCGGCCTTGCAAGCATTGACACATTCGAAACATTCACAGCATACCATGCAGTTAAGGCATTTTTCAGCCTCAATAACCGCCTGGTTTTCGCTTAGACCCAGTTCAACTTCGGTAAAACTCTTCTTTCTCTCTTCCATGGATATCCTGGGCATTCTGGACCTTTTGACCTTTTCGATATCTTTACTGAACGGATTGAAGTTTTCCTGGGGAACCTCAAGAGGTTCTCGTCCCTCTTTCAAGTCCTCGGCATTCAGATGTCTTGATATGGAGATAGCAGCCTCTCGCCCGGCGGCAACAGCTTTAATCGCAATGGATGGGCCGGTCTGTGCATCGCCGCCCGCGAACACCCCCTTTCTTGTGGTTTCGAAGGTTAAGGGATCGACCTGTATGTTATGCCATCTGTCTAATTCGACACCCGTCGCACTTTCAAGAAAAGAAGTATCGGTTCTTTGACCGATGGCAGGTATTATGATATCTGTATCAACAACAAATTCACTACCCTTAACAGGGACAGGGCGACGTCGTCCCGATGCATCGGGATCACCTAATTCCATTGTAATGCATTTCAGACCGACCGTTCTTCCCTCTTTTTCGACCACCTCCACCGGAGCCATGAGGAACTGAATATCAACCCCTTCTTCAAGAGCATCTTCAATCTCCTCATTCCGTGCAGGCATCTCTGCTTGGGTGCGCCTGTAAAGGATGCTTACTTTATCTGCGCCTAATCGAAGAGCGGATCTTGCAGCATCGATTGCAACGTCTCCACCACCAATGATTACGACGCTGCCCTCTAACTTCTTAATGTCATAAAGTGCCGAATCCCTTAAAAATTTAACGCCGGGAATAACACCTTTGGCATCTTCATTCGGAATATTAAGCTTCATGTCGGCGTGGCAGCCGATAGCAAGATAGACCGACTTGTACCCATCGTCCATCAAACCGTCAATGGTAATATCTTGCCCGAGAGCGGCATTAAATTTAATCTCAACACCGAGCCTGGTAACCCATTTTATCTCTTTTTCAAGCACGTCCGGCGGAAGCCTGTAGTCCGGAATCCCCACTCTGAGCATTCCACCTGCCACGGGAAGAGCTTCAAAAATTGTAACCGGGAAACCATCTTTTGCTAAAAAATATGCTGCTGTTAAACCAGCCGGACCTGCACCGATGATTGCAACCTTCTCATCCCTGGGCGTGATATCCGGAAGAGGCAGTTCATCAATATCAGCTTTATCTGCTGCAAAGCGCTTAAGAGTGCAAATGGAAATCGCTTCATCCACTTCCTCGCGGCGACACGCTTCTTCACAGGGATGGGGGCATATCCTGCCGATTACACCCGGGAAGGGCAAGGTCCTTGTAATTATCTCAAGCGCCTCCTGATATTTCCCCTGTGCAATCATGACTACGTACCCATGGGCGTTGACATGGTTCGGGCAAGCGATGGTGCAGGGTGAATGATCCCGTTTATCTACTGAATATGCTCCCGGTATTGCCTGTGCATATGGTTTATAAACAGCTTTCCGATCACAAAGCCCCCCGTCATAAAGATCCGGAAGGCTGACAGGACAAACCTCGGCACAATCTCCGCATCCCGTGCATTTGGCAATATCTATATATCGTGCAGCGCTGTTCAGGGCTACCTTAAAGTTACCCGCTTCGCCGGATATTTCTTTAATCTCAGATAGAGTGTGAAGTTCGATATTTATGTGCCGGCCGACCTCGACCAGTTTGGGTGAAATAATTCACATGGCGCAATCATTGGTGGGAAAGGTTTTGTCCAGTTGTGACATTACACCACCGATGGCAGGTGACTTTTCCACGAGATGAACATAAAATCCGGAATCAGCTAAATCCAGAGCTGATTGCATTCCGGAAATCCCTCCGCCTACAACCAGTACCGATCCGATTACATCCTCAGACATTGTTTGATTCTCCTGATAAAGTAAAGA
>JAUVTO010000135.1 GCA_030601485.1 Desulfobacterales bacterium
CCAAGTTTACGCCAGGCAACAATACGATGCCATTCTGTACGTTCTTGCATTTCTCCTGTATTTTTATCCTTCCATCTCTCAGATGTGGCTATGGTGAAATTGGCAACGGCAGTTCCATCTGGTGTATAACGAACTTCAGGATCTCTTCCAAGATTGCCGATCAGGATTACTTTGTTGATTCCTGCCATGTTGTACCTCCATTTTTTTGAGACCTTTGATAAAGCGGTTATAAAATAAAATTTCTGTTTGATAGATACAAACAACTGTTTATAATGTCAAGCTAATCCGGTGCCTGGGAATATTCAAGGCAAACGCATTTGAATCCCAATACAGGGAGAACGCTCCACGACGGCGTGTATCTCTTTCCAACCGCCTGAAACTTGTGCTTAAGCACCCGTAAGCCCGCGCCGCGCCAGAGTTATTAAGAACAATTCGTCGCTAAATTATTCCATTGATTTTTTAAGTCATAATTTCATTCGGCTCGGGCTAACGCGTACTAAAGCCCTTCAAACAGTCAGTCGGTTTCCAAGAGAAACACGCCGTCGCTACGCTGCACCGCAATCAAATGCGTTTACCCTGGGAAAATATTGAAGGATCATCGATTATAAAATAGCCCGGATATTTCATGTGATATTCGCACTAAACAGATATTCTCATTGACAGTAAGGTTTAAGTATATAATATCAGATCGGAAAATTTACAGTAAAAAATCCGGTTCTGTCTGAAAGGAGAAGCATGATACATTTAAAGTCGGTTGATCTTAAAAAAGAAAAAGTGGCATCACTGGTTATTCCTGTTTGCGAGGATAAAACTGTTTTTGATGACGAAATTATAATGTCTCTTATAAGAAAAGCAAAGAAATTTAAGGAGTTCAAGGGTGATAAAAATGATGAGGTTACCTTTTACGACCTGGCCGAGGTTAAAGCTGAGAGGGTAATTTTTATAGGGCTTGGAAAACTTGAAAAAATCGACAGGGAGGCGATGCGTGCCGCGACCGGCAAAGCAGTAAAGGCATTAATCAAGAAAAAACTTTCGAATGTTTTGATAGCTGTTCCTGTGGCAAAAAAAATCAATATGGAAATGACGTCTCTGCTTGAGGCCATGCTGGAAGGCGCCTATTTGGGGAATCATATTTTTGATAGATACAAAAATGAAAAAAAACATACCCCGGTTAAAAAGATCGATTTTCTTGTCAAACCTGATGAAACCAGAAAGTACGGCCGGTTGTCGTCACGAGTTTACACTATTTGCCAGGGGACTATTCTTGCAAGAGAGTGGGTCAGTATGCCGTCTAACGACAAAAGACCCGAACGTTTCGCCAGGTCTATTGTTGCGCTGGCCAAAAAAGAGAATCTCAAGGTAACCGTGTTGGGTGAAAAGGAGTTGAAACAGAAAAAATTCGGCGCAATAATGGCAGTTGCTGCCGGAAGCCGGAGCAAGCCCAGAATGGTAATTCTGGAACATAATCCAAAGGGGTCTAAAAAAGCAGTTGCACTGGTGGGAAAAGGCGTAACATTCGACTCGGGCGGTATCAACCTGAAGCCTTCGGCAGGTATGGAAGAAATGAAGTCGGATATGTCCGGTGCGGCTGCAGTTGCCGCCACACTGATCACCGCAGCAAAGCTTAAATCCGGATTCAGAGTTATCGGCATCCTTCCTATTGTAGAAAATATGCCGTCAGGAAATGCTTCCCGCCCGGGAGACATTATCAAAACCTATGATGGAAAAACCGTGGAAATAGGGAATACCGATGCCGAGGGCAGACTGATATTGATTGATGCCATCTCTTATGGAATTAAGAAATATAAACCCCGGACCCTCATTGACATGGCCACGCTGACCGGGGCCTGTGTTGTGGCTCTGGGAGAAAAGATCGCCGGAACTTTTTCTTTTGATGATAAATTGGCAGAAGATATTATTTTGTCCGGCCGGAATACCCATGAACGCTGTTGGCGTCTGCCGCTGACTGAAGACTATAAAGAACTTTTTAAAAGCGATTTTGCTGATCTGAATAATATGAGCAGCACCCGTTATGGTGGCGCCATCACCGCTGCGCTGTTCCTTTCGGAATTTGTTAAAGATACCCGCTGGGCCCATATCGACATTGCAGGTCCGGCGTACGCCAAAAAGGAATCTTCATACTGTGGTGCCGGCGGCACAGGCTTTGGGGTCCGGCTGCTTTGTGATTTGCTGGATAAGTTGTGATGATTTAAGACCTAACCCGGATAAACCGGCCTCCGGCTCGTAGATCCTACGGCTTGGAGAGAAATAACAAATCACAAGCACCAAATTTCAAATAAGATCTAAAGCCAATTGCTTGCCCTGTTAAATTTACGATAGTAACAGTGAAACGTATTTAACTGGGCAAATCATTTGATTTTTTGTCATAAAATGCACAAAACTTACAACTCAGCGCCTAAATTCGGGTTAATATCACGACTGATCGTTTATCAATGCATTCGCAATTTCGATGTCATAGGCCTGCTTGGGTTTAAAATCCCCTCCTTTATGCATATCCGTGGCTTGCAATACGGCGTCGTAGGGTAACCATCCGTGCTCCTTCCAGAGCTTGGGATCGTCTTGATTCCATAGCCGGAATTCATTGATATCGGCTTGTTTCCGCACATACATGCGAACCCGTTTGTTTTGAGGAAAAGGATAATAATAAAGGCCTCTTTTATCTTTCATGAATTGTTCTCCAGCTCTATAAATTTATCACCTTGTATTTGTAATAGATAAATTTCTTTATGGGCATTGCCGGTATTATCAAAAGAAGTTGTCCCTGTTACCCCCTGAAAGTCTTTAAGGTTCATTATTTCATTTTTTATTTCACTCCTGGATTGAATATCATTTCGGCTGACCAGGCCAAACAATATCATCGCCGTATCATAAGCCACAGCTTCAATAAATCCGGGTTTTTCATGGAAAGTTTCCTCAAACATTTCCACAAAATCCTTTACTTTTTGTGAATTACTTCCGGCAAAAAAACCATCGACCATTATAGCACCCTGAATAAATTGTTTCGCCATTTCGATCAGGCGGTCGGAGTGCCACAGGTTGGTTCCGAAAAGATGCACACCCACAACATCGTAAAAAGCAAGCTGGGGTATTAGGAGTCCTGATGTGGTCGGGCCGTCAGGAATAAAGACGGCCTCGAAATCGAGAGCAGGCTCAGGATCTGAATTTCCAGTTTTTTCTACGGGTTGTTCCGGAAGCTCGGTTTGGGTTTCCGATAGTTTTTTTATGGGTTCGGCGAAATCTGTTTGGTCAGGGTGATAGGGTTCAGCCCTGGTAACTTCTCCTCCATAAGCCTCAACTTCATCCTGGAACAGACCCATAAAGGTCCTACCATATTTGTCATCAGGATAAAGAATGGCGAAACGATTTATTTCGAGAACTTGGATCGCATACGATACTATTGCCTGGACCTGCATTTCAGGGGTAATGAAATTCCTGAAAACATAGTCTCCCAGCGTTGCAATATTTTCTTTCTGGCCCAGAGTAATTATTGGTATCCTTTTTTCCTGGGCTTCCAACGCTGCAGCCTCATGAGTCGTTACAGGTCCGAGAATAGCCCCAACCCGTTCTTCGGACAATTCATTTACAGCCAAAACCGCTTTTTCAGGATCAGATTCTGTATCTTTTACAATCAATTTTATTAAAGAGCGATTGTTCTGGGAATTAAACTGATCCAGGGCCATTTCAATACATTTCAATATCTTGTTGCCGTAACTTGTGTAAGGGCCGCTTAGAGGGAGTAAACATCCTAAGATATTATGTTTAAAAGTAAATTTTTCATTGATATCCTGGATTAATTTTTTTGCCGATTGCACATTTTCGTTTTCCGGAAATCTTTTGATAAACTCTGATAACAGGATAACCGTATCCTCGTATTTTTTCCGCTCTGCTTTGCTAAGTCCCATCCGGTAAATGAGATCCTCTACGGGCAGCTCATCTTTACGGTGTATAAAAAGGGAAATTATAATTGCCGGATCAACCTCTCTGGCGGCAGATTCTATTTTAAAGATTATCTTATCTTTTTCATGCTTTTTGGTTTTTGTATATGCCATAAGATAATAATTTAAGGCCTTGACCGGAGAACCCATGGCCATATACGAATCACCCACAAGAGTGTATATTCTGAGAATGTGATCCCTAAAAAAACTTTCTTCCAGGATGTGGGCCGCATGGCTGATTACTTGTTTGTATTTACCCTGGTTAAACAAGGTTACAAGAATTTCAACTCTGGCATCCGAAGCAACAGGGCTGGAAGGATATTTATCAATCAGGCGGTTATATATGGTGCGGGATTTACCATTTTCCCCTAACGCTGTATGGATCAACCCTTTTTTCATTAAAGCTTGGGCGGCCCGGTATCCATCAGGAAAACGTGCAAGATATTTGTCATAAATTTCAAGAGCATTACCGTAGTCTTTTCGTTGAAACATTTTTTCAGCCTTTGAAAAAAAATTGTCTCCCGGATGAAATTCTACCGGTTCGGGCAGGGGCATGGGTCTGGGTCCGCATGTACAGAAAAAAGCGGAGATAAATATTATTAAAATGATATGGATAGGCTTCATAAGAATAAGATTTCAAGTTTCACAGGATACTGATCTCGACGGTTTCGAAATCGGAAATTGTATAGCTCATTTTATTTTGACATGCAAACTTATTTGTTTTATACTGTTTGTTTAATTACAATCCAGATACATCCAAATCAAATTCCGGGCACTTAAAGATTCTCGGTTAATACAACTTAAACATACTGGTGATGAAAATGGAAAATGCGAAAAGACATTTTGCAATATCTGAACTTGCCAAAGAGTTTGACGTTAGCAAACGTCATATCCGTTTTTGCGAAGAAAAAGGGCTTATATCACCCAGAATCACTAAACTGAACCGTCGTATTTACAGCAGTTATGATCGTGCACGGTTAAAACTGATTTTTCATTGTGTGCTCATCGGTTACTCTCAGGATCAAATTATTGAATTGATCGGAATGCCTGATGCTGATCTGGATGAAGCAGACCAGATCAAAAAAGGGTTGCCATATGCGGAGAGAAAGATCGAGGAACTTGAAAAGCGCCGAAATGAACTGAGTTTTCATCAAAGAACCAGCGTCATAAACGAAATTAAAATGCTGGGCGAATATATAAAAGAGATAAAAGCCATACCGATTGAAACTTTAGAGAAATCTGCAACAGAACCCCTGATGCCGGATAAGGAAAGTAAGGATACCGCGCACAAGCCTGTTGAAAAAATAAGACCGGAGGTTGAGCAAAGACCCGCGCGGAAACCTGTCAGGATGGTCCCCCTATATATTGCCGGATTGGCGATAGTACTCATCATTGGCGGTTTTTTTTATTATCAAAGCAGTAAAAAAGAGAGTGAATCAATATATTTGGCCCAAAAGGAACAGGTCAAAACAGAAACACAGCCCGTGTATCGTGATCGTGTGCCAATTGATAATACCGGCGACCAGAAAGATCTGAACCTCAGATCCCCTGAATCGGCTGCTGCTGAGAAGGCCGTCGCCGAGAAAGCTTCTGCCGAGAAGGCCGCTGCCGAGAAAGCTGCCGCTGAGAAGGTCGCCGCTGAGAGAGCTGCTGCTGAGAAGGTTGCTGCCGAGAAGGCTGCTGCCGAGAAGGCTGCCGCTGAGAAGGTCGCTGCTGAGAAGGCCGCCGCTGAGAAGGTTGCTGCCGAGAAGGTTGCCGCTGAGAAGGTTGCCGCTGAGAAGGTTGCTGCCGAGAAGGCTGC
>JAUVTO010000108.1 GCA_030601485.1 Desulfobacterales bacterium
AGATGTTCTCTTTTGGTTGTTAAGCCATTATTCATTTTCTTTACAAAAACTAAGCTGTTGCCCATAACTATCATCGATAAAAAAATGTTTACAAAACTTATGTATTCTTATATATGGTATTTTCTAATTTATATATATAAAATCATAAACAATTTCAAAGGGGTTTTTTTTATGGGAAAATACAGTTTGCTTTACTCAACCGCTACTATGAAAAAAAAGACGTCGCCATAAGTAGCCGCTAAAGCAAAAGCAACTCCAAAGGCCAAGGCCGCCGTAAAACCAAAAGCAGCTCCAAAGGCCAAGGCCGCTCCCAAAGCCAAAGCCGCCGCTCGAGCTAAAAAACCGGCGCCGAAGACAAAAAAGAAGAAGGTTTCAATGAAAGAACTCATTCATAAAAAATTCGACACATGGAAGCCGGATAAGCTCTATACGGTTAGTCCTGATGAAAAATATCTTAAAGGTTTTGCCGCACCGCCTTTTGCCTCAGGCTCAGAAGAAGAGACTCGACGGATCAAGGAACTGCTGCTGAAAAAATTTGACATAGAGGAGATTAAGGCTGCTGCTGAAAAGGCCGCAGAGCCGGAAGTATCTGTATCATACGAACCACCCGTTGACACCGACACCACCGTCTCTGACCCTATGGAAAAGGCTATGAAATATCTGGTTGCAGCTCTTGTTGTACTTGTTGCAATTATTGTCGGTTCCAGCATGATAAACAAAACTAAATATTATATGGATGCAAAACAGGGCGCACTTGAAATCTGGCAGGGAAGATTCGCTCCCATGGGTGAAGAGCTTCTGATCACACTGCCAGGAGTTCAGCTCCCTGAAACCATAAAAGATGTTTATTCCAAAAAAGATGTATTTCCGCTTATTTCCAATTATTATGTGGAAAAAGCGGATACGCTGCTGGAAGTTCCGGGAATGCCTGATTTTGAAGGAATAAAGGGCTATTTAAACAAGGCGCTCTCCTTTGCTGTCACATCTGCTTCCACGGAAGCTGCTTATAATCGCTTGAACAACATCGAACTGATGATTCTTTTCTACAAGGCTGATGTGGCTGCCAGCAAGGCAACCATTTCTGACCTTAAAGACGCAAAGCGTTACCTTGACCAAGCCGCAGGACTCAGTACAAATGACCTTCAGGCGGATATGATAAATCAAAAAATTGATGCCGTGGATAAACAGATTGCGACCCTAAAAGCAAAAGAAAAGGAAGCAAAATCTCCGAAACCAAAAACGCCTGCTAAATGAGTCAGTTGAAAAAAGACGAAAAAGCGGATTGCAATTTTATACTGCAATCCGCTTTTTTTTCTGACTTTTGATTTCAGGTTCCCCAAAGCTAAATACCAAAAAGACAGATTCAAGTTTTTTCATTATCAACAGCTGTGATTTATACCCTTGAGCCACCTTTTCCCTTGACTCAAAAACTCGAATCTCTTATGTTTGTGTTTTAACATTATTTATTCTTTAAAAACACTTGGTTAGTGTCCATCCATAAATGAGGATTTTTGTTCAAGATCAAGGCATGCGAAAAAAATAACCACAGGCATATAGTTGATATTTCGAGGATTATTTTTTGAGCATAACGCAGAGATTGGGCAAAAAGACCATTTATGGATGGACACTAGTTAGGTCAAACCCACTATGACCATTAGACGAGTCCTCATACTCGCACCCATGCTTTTAATCCTTTTTTTGCTCCAGTCATATTTCTGGGTACCCACCTATGAGGAGCAAACCAAAGGAAATCCCGAACGCCTCAATGAGTATATTGCCGGGTCCATTGGGGATGCCAGCCTGCTGAATCCGATTCTCACGGCGGATTCGGCCAGCAGCAGCATCGAAAACATGGTATTTGAGGGACTCATTGACAGGGATGAGCAATTGCACTTCAGAGGGCGTCTGGCAACATCATGGGAGGTCTTGGAAGAGGCTTTCTTTTACATAAACAAAAACGCCAGTATACCCGGACTGGCCAAGGCGGACCCGCAAGATGTGGCCAATTTTCTGAGAAAAGCAACGAAAAAAAAGAATACAACCGCCCCCGGACTCAAAATTTCTTTAGATCACATCACTTCAATTTCTGTTATTCCTGCTCGGAATTATTCGGTGACAAGACAGATTAAAGGTACGGATACCGGCGAACAGAAAAAATATATTAAAATCAGCATAGCAGCGCCTGCCAGGATAAAACTTGTTCTTAATCGGGTAGATCAGGATCTTTTTCAAAACCTTTCACTTTTTCTGGGCAAGGATTACTTCGCATCTTTTCATGGCGAGAACTACCTGAGCACGGATCCTGTGCTCAAAAAGGAAAGATCAGCTAAATATGCCGGTGAGCTGTTACCTGCCACTGAGCACAATCCTTTTTTGATGTTTAACTTAAGGCCTGGTGTAAAGTTTCATGACGGCCACCTTTTTGACGCCTATGATGTCAAATTTACCTATGAATCGATCATGAATCCGAAAAATCTTTCCCCTCGTATTGCCGACTATGAGCCGGTCAAATCTGTTACAGTTATCGATCCGTTGACCGTAAAAATCGTTTACAAGCGACTTTATTCTCCTGCCATCGGAACCTGGAGCATGGGAATCCTCCCCGAGCATTTGCTCAATCATAACGCTCTTAAAAAGGAAGCCCGCCTTCTCGGGAAAGACCCGAACACGTTTTCCATGCGCCAGAGCAGCTTCAACCGGCATCCCATCGGGTGCGGACCTTTCCGGTTTCAGGAATGGAAATCGGATCAGTATATTATCCTGGATCGTTTTGATGGCTACTGGGAGGGACCGCCCAACTATAAAAAATATGTCTTTCGTGTGATACCGGATCGGCTGACCCAGGAAATGGAATTTTATGCCGGCACCATCGACAGCTACGATGTTCAGCCCCATCAGGTAAAGCGGCTGGAAAAAGACCAAAGGTTCCAGAGTTTTTCCGGTACGGCTTTTGGCTACACGTATATCGGCTACAATATCAGGCGCAAGCCCTTTGATGATCCCAGAGTACGAAGGGCGCTGGGCATGGCAATCGATATGAACAAGATTATCAAATATGTGCTTTATGATCAGGGAGAGCGAATCACAGGTCCTTTTGTCAAACAGACCGATTATTATAACCACAATATTAAACCGGTTCCTTACGATCCAAAGGGTGCTTTAGCACTGTTAGAGGCGGCCGGCTGGAAACGCAATAAAGAGGGATGGCTGACAAAAGATGGCAATAAATTCCAATTCACCCTTATCACCAACAACGGCAACGATCTCCGTAAAGCCATACTGGCAATTGCCCAGGATGCATGGAAGCAGATCGGAATCGATGTCCATACCGATCTTTTAGAGTGGTCTGTATTTATCCAGGAACGCGTGAACAAGGCAGATTTTGATGCCCTGATTCTGGGCTGGCAAATGGGAATAGAGCCGGATCTGTATCAGATCTGGCATTCAAGCCAGACTAATCCTTATCAGCTCAATTTTGTAAGTTTCAAAAACAAAGAAGCCGACGATCTCATCATAAAGATCAGGCAGGAATATGATCACGACCGGCAGGTCGAATACTGCCACAGGCTTCACGAAATTATTGCAATAGAGCAGCCGTACACGTTTCTTTATGTTGGTAAGTGGACAGCCGTTTTAGACAAACGTATCGTCATGAAAACTGTAGATGATGCGGGGCAAATAATGTATGAAAAAATAAAACCGACTAAAACCGGAAATTATAGTTTTTATTTTAACAAATGGATAAAGCTTCCGGAAGCGCCCGTCTTTATGGATGAGGGATAGACCATGATATCATTTATCGGACGGAGTGTTATCCAGAAGATCATTACTCTGTTTTTCGTCTCCATCGTATCTTTTTTGATCATTCATATTGCGCCCGGCAAGCCGAGCCAGGTGGATCCGATGAATCCCAAGTTCACTCCTGAAGTAGTGGAACGATTTCGAAAAGAGTTTCATCTGGACAAGCCTCTTCATGTTCAGTATCTTTATTTTTATAAGAATCTTTTTACCGGGGAAACCGTTTCCTGGAAGGACAACCAATCGGTCCTTAAAAAGATATGGGAACGATTCTTAAACAGTCTGCCCCTCTTTATTGTGGGTACAATTATTACCTGGACCCTTTCTTTTCCCATAGGAATCAGATCGGCCATTTTCAGGGGGCAATTCTATGATCGGAGTGCCACATTTTTATCTTATCTTTTGATTTCCATTCCCGGTTTCTTTTTTGCTTATGTCCTGATTATTTTCGTGGTGAACCAATTCCATGTTCCGGTTATCGGCATGGAAACTTTCGGAATCGGTGACGGTGCTTCCCTGCCGCACATATTCATGGACAGGATCTGGCATCTGCTCCTCCCTTCTGTACTGGGCGCCACCGGAGGAATTGCAGTCCTTTCCCGGTATGTACGAAGTCAGATGCTCGAAGTGGAAGGTCAGGATTATATTCGTACGGCCCGGGCCAAAGGACTTCCACCGGAACAGGTCCACTATAAGCATGCTCTGCGAAATGCTCTGCTTCCTTTTGTAACCATGTTCGGACTTATTTTGCCGGGTCTGATCGGAGGCTCGGTTATCATCGAATCGATATTTTCCTGGCCGGGTATGGGACGTATGGCCTATGAGGCGATTCTGGCCAGAGATTACCCGATTATTCTGACGGTTAATTTTGTTTCAGCCGTCCTGGTACTGGCCGGCACTTTTATTTCGGATCTTCTTTACCTAATTGTCGATCCAAGGATACGTCTGTAATGAACATAGAAGAAAAAGGGGTTAACCCAGATTTTCAATTCGAAGCGCCCCTGGCTCCGAAACGAACCCGGCTCCAGGAATTCTGGCTTGTTTTCAGGCAAAACCGGCTGGCCATCCTGGGACTCTTTATTTTCATCCTTTTTTTCTGCTGCGCAATTGTGGGTCTGTTTATGACTTCCGGACCGGACCCTTTATTCGACCCTGCCATGATCCGTCTTCAAGAAAAGCTGCGTCCGCCCCTTGCAAAACCGAATCTTGATTCTTTGCGGCGTGAAGAGATCCCATCCCTGGGATTCTACCTGATGGGAACCGATGATCTGGGACGGGATGTTTTTGCAAGAATGCTTCAGGGCGCATGGGTTTCTTTGACCGTTGGTTTTGTGGCTGTCGGGATATCTGTACTCATCGGTATATTCATGGGCGGAATAGCGGGATACTTTGGGCAACACCATATCAGAGTCGATCATATTTTATTAACGCTTCTTTTGATTTCCGGCACATCTCTGGTAATGGCCCATTCTATCCGTTTCGGTGCGGTGCTTTTATGTCTCACTCTGGCATACATTTTTTACTCTTTCTCGACCAAAAACAGATCAAGGGAAAAAACGTTTCCGTCATGGGCAAAAGTTTTCCGTAAAAACGCTGTCTCCGTGGACACACTGATCATGCGAATCGTGGATATTATGCTCTGTTTTCCGAGTTTTTTTCTGATTCTGACGGTGGTAGCGCTTCTCCCTGCAAGTATATATAATATTATGATCGTTATCGGGTTGACCAGCTGGATGGGAACCACGCGTTTTGTAAGAGCTGAATTTCTCTCTTTAAGAGAACAGGATTTTGTGGCGGCTGTAAAGACGCTCGGCGCCGGCAACTTCAGGATCATTTTTCGCCACATGATGCCCAATGCTATTGCGCCGGTGCTGGTCTCCGCTACCATCGGTATTGCTACGGCCATTTTAACGGAAGCCGGCTTGAGCTTTCTGGGATTCGGTGTGCCGCCCCCCCACGCCACCTGGGGAAACATTCTTTCAGACGGCAAGAATTTCATCTTTGATGCACCCTGGCTTACCTTCATACCGGGCATCGCAATTCTTATTGTGGTGCTCTCTTTTAACCTTTTTGGTGAAGGTCTCAGGGACGTATTGAACCCAAAACTCAGGGAAAGACACTGAATTGTCGATTGAAGATTGAAAATTGGCAAATGACAGGTGACTAATGGCTAATAATAACACCCTGATTTCTGTTCAGGATTTAAAAGTGTATTTTCGAACCGGCCACGAGTGCGCCCGCGCCGTAGATGGTATCAGTTTTGAGGTTCGGAAAGAAGAGACCGTCTGTCTTGTCGGCGAATCCGGATGTGGAAAGACGGTTTCCGCACTCAGCATACTCGGTCTCATCCCAACACCTCCCGGGGAAATAGCAGGGGGTCGAATTCTGTTCCAGGGCAAAAACCTGCTGGAACTCGACGAAGAAGATATGCAGAAGATTCGCGGAAATCGTATTGCCATGGTATTCCAGGAACCGCTGACATCGCTGAATCCTGTTTTTACCATAGAAGATCAGATCGG
>JAUVTO010000164.1 GCA_030601485.1 Desulfobacterales bacterium
CCTAAGGGTGTGTACGAACGTCTTAACAAGTGCCTTCTGTGCGGATCATGTGCCGCAAATTGCCCCAGCGGCGTGAGCGTTATGGAAATTTTCATTAAGGCGCGTGCGATTCTCACCGGCTTCATGGGTCTTTCTCCGGCAAAAAAGGTAATTTTGAGAGGGGTGCTGTCCCAACCCGAGATCTTTGACAGCATGGTAGAGTGGGGTTCTAAATTTCAGAAAATTTTTACGCGACCGGCAAGCGAGCGTATCGGAACATCCTGCGCCCGGTTGATTTCACCATTGCTTAGAAACCGTCATTTCAAACGACTTGCCCCGGTACCGTTTCACCGCATGATTCCATATTTAAATACAGACCCGGGCCATTCCGGCATCAAAGTAGCCCTTTATGTGGGGTGCCTTATTGATAAAATCTTTCCTGACATCGCCCGAGATGTTATCGATGTTTTAAATCATCATGGCGTCGGAATTTTTATGCCTGAGGGACAGGGCTGCTGCGGAATCCCGGCAATCTCTTCAGGAGACACGAAAACCTTCAACAGTCTTGTGCGTCATAACCTTGAAATATTTGATGCCGAAAAATTTGATTTTCTGGTTACCTCTTGTGCCACCTGCACGTCGACAATTAAGGAAATATGGCCGATGATGGCAGATAAAGATTCCGGATATGTTAAGAGCAGAGTCGATATAATTGCTCAAAAAACCATGGATATCAATCAGTTTTTGGTATCAAAGGTTGGGCTGGAAAATGTTACAGTTGATGATTGTATCGATTCCGTTACCATAACCTATCATGACCCTTGCCACCTTAAAAAAACGTTAGGAGTATTTGCCGAACCCAGATCTCTCATCAAAGCCAACCCGAAATGCCGACTTCAAGAAATGCCTGAATCGGATTGGTGTTGCGGCCTTGGGGGAAGTTTTAATCTCCAATACTATGAACTTTCGGCCAATATCGGAAAATTAAAATTGGAAAACATCAAGGCGTCCGGATGCCACGTTGTTGCAACCGGATGTCCGGCCTGTATGCTTCAGTTCTTTGATATGCTGTCAAAATCCGGTGACAATATAGTTGTTAAACATCCCGTAGAAATCTATGCGGAGTTAATAAGAACAGTCTCGTAAACAGTCACGATCCGGAGTAACCTGACGATGGATTCAGATCACCCTTTCGACTGAATGGACACTATCTAAAGTTTCACACCCCATTTTAATGGTAGTGGAGTGAGAAACTGAAATGGATCGGTTCAATTTTATTGACATAAAGGCAATTGCCTGATAATGCATTACCTGGAGCGGTCTTCAGATCTCCTAAAAAAACAATGTGTTAAACCATGAAAATTAATATCATAGATAATCTGGAAGGAAAGATAGAACCTCTGAGCTATTCAGAAGCGGATAAAGTTGCAGCGTTGATCAGGAAAAATACTCAGGACGTCAATCAAGGAGAGTATACTCCGGCTCAGATAGAGAGATTAAATGCCTTTGCAACGCCGGAGAAAATTCAGGAAGAAGTTAAGAGAGGCTACCTGGTTACCCTTTCGAACGATGATGGAGATTTGATTGGGTGTGGGATCGTCGTACGAAAGGGAATGAAGCTTGTCAATAAAACAATTCAGGTCAAAACGGATTACTGCAGGAAAGGCTACGGTTCGATCTTATATAAGCATTGCGAAAATCGATTCAAACAAGCAGGCTTGCATGAAATAGAAGTCGAAGTCCCCAAATTTCCGCGCTCGGAAGCTTTCTACATAAAACACGGATTCACAAAAACCTGGAATCCTACCCCCATGGATTTGTACTTCGCTATGTTCAAATACCTTTGACCTGAAGCATAATAACGCGAGCAACCCAAACGCACCCCATACACAACTACAAACAACGCTGTTGAAAAATCTATAATAATTTCAACAGTCTTTCGTGGATATTATCAAATCCGCCGTTGGACATAATCAGGATAAGATCCCCGGACCTGGCCTTTGTGAGCAAAAAATCGATGATCGAGTCGGTATCCGGAAAATAGTGCGCATCCTTTTCGCGATGTTTAAGGTCTGCCACCAGTTTTTGAGCTGAAAACCTTTCTGAAGGAGGGATCTTATCAAGGCGCGAGGGATTGCGGATGCATATGAGGTCTGCCATGTCGAATGAAAGCGGATAGATGTCCTGAAACACTTTGCGCATGCTGGAATTGGTTCTGGGTTCGAATACCGCAACCACCCGTCCTTGCGGGTAAAACGGCTTGATTGCCCGGATGGTCTCACGAACGGCCGTGGGGTGATGGGCAAAATCGTCCATGACGGTAACGCCGCCTTTTTGGCCGCGCACTTCCTGGCGCCGCTTGATACCTTCAAACGTTTCAAACGCTGTTGCAATTGCCTTTGCCGGGATCAAAAGATTATCCGCAACGGCAATGGCGGACAAAGAATTTAACAGATTGTGTTCTCCGACAAGTCGTGTCATAAAATTTCCGAAAAATGCATTATGCTTTAAAACTTCAAAAAAGGTCCATGGCGGGTCAATGGAAACAGCGCTTAGACGCCAAAAGGTGTTTACATTTCTTCCGTATTTTACTACCCGGCACTCTCTTTTGCAGACCAGATCCGCAACGTTTTTATCATTGTCACATGCAATCAGGGTGCTCCGGGGAGAAATGCCGCCTATAAAGGCATCAAAGGCCTGTCTTACATGATTGATATCCTTAAATATATCCGCGTGATCAAATTCAACGCCGGTCAGTATTGCCATGAAAGGATCATAATGCAAAAACTTGGGGCCTTTATCGAAAAAAGCCGTGTCATATTCATCGCCTTCGATGATAATATATTCCCCTTTTCCAAGATGATAATTACTGTTAAAATTTTTTACGATTCCTCCGATCATCAAGCTTGGATCGAGGCCGGCGTGATAAAGAATCCAGGCCAGAATCGAAGATGTGGTGGTTTTGCCGTGGGTGCCGGTTATTACAAGCTGCTTTTTACCCGCCGCAACGAATTTGTTGACTGCCTGGGGCATGGAACAGAATTCAAGCCCCATTTGATCCATTCTGACAACCTCGGGATTATCTTTTGATACGGCATTTCCCACAACAACCAAATCCGGACCGTATGCAACATTTTTTTCATTAAAACCATCGGCAATTTCAATCCCCTTGCTTAAGAGAAACTCGCTCATGGGGGGATACACTTTGTGATCCGAGCCGGTTACTTTATAACCCAAGTCCTTTAGCATACTGGCAAGGGCTCCCATTCCGGTTCCGCAGACGGCGATCAGGTGTATGCGTTTAACATTTTCGGAAATATTGTTTTTATTCAAGTCCATACGTATTCGCCCGGATTTTTCACCGGGTTGATATGCCAGGGGACATGTCATCAGGCCCCGAGCCATGGTATGTTACCGCGAGGGCTTGAAAATCCGCTTACCATCAAAAAACCTTTATTTTCGAAAAGCTGTAGAATTTCCGAGACGTTTAATTATTCTCCGGTCATAGGTGGTTTAACGTGAGGCGGACCCGGCGGTGTCGCAGGCTTTGCCTTTTCGAGCGTTTCATAGACTGACAGCAGAAAAATGGTTGCCAGAGGCTGGGTAAAAAGAGAACCTATAAATACGGAGCTTCCAATCGCAGATATTCCTATAAACAGGATAAAAACCACTATGTGGTCCACAAGATTTTCTTTTGTAACCATTGAATAACTTTTCTTGACAGCATCAATAAGGTCCAGATTTCTGTCTGTCATCAGCGGTAGCATGTAAATGCAGCAGAATGAGACCGCAAGCAAAAACGCTACTCCGGGTATGAAGAGAAGCATCATTCCGATCATGGTTATAATGAAAACAACAATACCGAAGCATAAAAGGGGCAAAAAGAGTCTCATTTGTGAAAAAATATCCTGAACTTTGGGCTCGCGTCCCTCTTTTATCAGCAGGAGAATGGAATGCATATAGCCGGCCATTGTTACCGGTGCCAGGACCCCTAACGTAATGATGCTTATGACGATCATGGCGAGAGTCATGAATATTAGTGGTGCAATATACTGAAGTGTCATTTTCCAGGCGCTTTCCAGATGATACTTAAAATCCATGGATGTTTCCTCCATAAAGTTGTCAATCATTATGTGATTATGTCAAAAGGATATAATCAACAAGAAATTCCAAGTCAAGCCCTGTCCGCCCAAAAACAATTTTTCCGGTTTGTTCTTGATGGGGATGGAGACTGTTCGGCCGAAAATTTTCCTCACAATATTCTATAATTTTATTTTGCCCTGAAAAACCTGGTCCTTTGGGCCAGGTTAGAGTTCTCCGGCTCTGTCTGAAGAATCGCTGCAAGAGTTTGAAGTGAACTAAAGTTTAAAGTGAGCTAAAGTTAAGGAATTTTGTCAATTATATAAAAACAGCGGAGCGAAGCGACACCATAACTTTAGGCACTTTAGATCACTTTAGATCACTTTAGACACTTTTAACTTAAAATGGCGACAATGGCTGAATAGCTATTATCACGCCAAAGCGACGCACGGCTTGGGATATGCAGAAGCGCTTAATATTTTCTTGACACACTGAAACCATTTCGCCATAC
>JAUVTO010000015.1 GCA_030601485.1 Desulfobacterales bacterium
GATCAGTTTAAACTGCACGAAAACGATACCGGTTCTCCGGAAGTACAGGTCGGACTTTTGTCATACCGTATTTCTTATCTTACAGATCATTTAAAGGTTCATAAAAAGGACCATCATTCCAGAAGAGGTTTGTTGATTTTAGTGGGCAGACGGCGCAGGCTCTTGAATTATGTAAAAAATAAAGATGTAAAACGATACCGGGCAATTATCGAAACTCTGGGTCTGAGAAGATAGAGCACAAATGTTATGTGATCCCTATCCCGGGAGACAGCATAATACAGCCTAAGTTATTACATGCCTGTATTGTTCGAATAAGCATAAGACATCCTCATAGAACCGTACCTGCATAAGGGCTTAATTTTTAATCTTTCCATCAGCAATTGAACGTTAGCTTTTGCTATTTAATCATCCGCCAAAAAAATTATGGCATTTGGCATGAAATTACAGGTTTGAAACTACTTTACTTTTAGGAGACAAATATGGAAACTTTACTCAAAACTGAAATCGGTGGTAAAACACTGAGTATCGAAACCGGCAAAATCGCCAAACAGGCATCCGGTTCGGTTGTAGTTCAATATGGGAACACCATTGTACTTGTTGCAGTGGTATCTTCTCAAAAAGAACGCACCATAGATTTTTTGCCGCTTACCGTTGAATATCAGGAAAAGGGGTATGCGGCGGGCCGAATACCCGGGAATTATTTCAGGCGCGAAATCGGCAGGCCCAGTGAAAAGGAGACCCTGACCGCCCGCCTTATAGACCGTCCCATCAGGCCGCTTTTCCCCAAAGAATACCGATGTGAAACCCAGGTTATTGCAACCGTACTCTCCATGGACCAGGAAAATGATCCTGACATTCTGGCAATGATAGGGACATCTGCTGCTCTTGAAATATCGGACATTCCATTTGCGGGGCCCATTGCATGTGTTCGTGTGGGCCGGATAAACGGTCAATTCAAAATAAATCCCACCGTAGACGAATACGAAAATTTGGACATCAACATCATTGTTGCCGGCTCAAAAACCGGTGTTGTAATGGTAGAAGGCGGTGGCAATATTGTTAGTGAATCTGATATGCTTGAAGCAATCTTTTTCGGCCATAAGGCCATGCAGCCGCTTTTAGATATGCAAGTGAAACTAAAAGAAATCAACGGAGTGCCGAAACGGCCCTTTACCCCGCCCCAAAGAGATGATGCGCTGATCGAAAAAATTGAACCACAGGCATCCCCACGGATATACGAAGCTTTGATGATACCTGAAAAAATTAAACGCAGCGCTGCACTTAGGATAATAAAATCAGACACTTTTGAACAGCTCGGGGAAGACTATGTGGATCGCAGAGGCGAAGTAAACACTATATTAAATGACATACTCAAAAAAATCAGCAGAGACGTTATTCTTAAAGAGAGGCGTCGGATTGATAAAAGAAAATTTGATGAAATAAGGCCGATTACATGTGAGGTCGGCATATTGCCCAGACCCCACGGCAGTGCTCTTTTTACACGTGGAGAAACCCAGGTGATATGTGTGCTGACCCTCGGGTCGGGTCGGGATGAGCAGCGTGTGGAGACGCTACTCGGTGAAGAACAGAGGCCCTTTATGCTCCATTACAATTTTCCACCGTATTCGGTAGGAGAAGTCAGACGCATCGGTGGACCGAGCCGGAGAGATATCGGTCACGGCGGGCTGTCCACCAGGGCCATAGAAAAAACCCTGCCGGACAAGGAAGAATTTGACTATACCATCCGCCTTGTTTCAGAAGTCTTGGAGTCCAACGGATCTTCATCCATGGGGACCGTATGTTCGGGTACCCTGGCGCTAATGGACGGCGGCGTTCCAATCAAAGCTCCGGTTTCAGGTATTGCCATGGGGCTTGTAAAGGAAGGAGATGATGTGGTTGTCCTGTCGGATATTCTTGGGGATGAAGACCAGACCGGTGATATGGATTTTAAGGTTGCCGGCACAAAAGACGGCATAACCGCACTCCAGATGGATATAAAAATTCATGAACTTTCCATGGAGATTATGGAAAAAGCCCTTGAACAGGCACGTGTGGGTCGGCTTCATATCCTTGACAGGATGTTAGAAGCTCTTAAGGAACCTCGTGACCAAATTTCCCCTTATGCGCCGATAATTATTACCCTGAATATTAATCCTGACAAGATCCGTGAAGTCATCGGTCCCGGAGGAAAAATCATCAGGGCAATTCAAAATGAAACCGATACAAAACTTGAAATAGACGATCAGGGCGTGGTCAAAATTGCCGCTTTTTCCCAGGAAGAAGCAAATGCCGCCGTAAAGATGATCGATGAAATCGTAATGGAACCCGAAGTGGGAGAAATTTATGAAGGGACGGTTGTAAAGATCATGGATTTTGGTGCGTTTGTCCAGATAATGCCTGGAACAGACGGCCTTGTGCACATCTCACAACTCGCCACCCGCCGTGTAAACAAAGTCTCTGATATTGTAAAGGAAGGAGATCGTATCAAAGTCAAGGTTCTTGAAATCAACAGGGACGGAAAAATCCGTTTGAGCCACAAAGCTGTCCTGGAAGAAGAGAAATAGGCCAAGAAAAATGGAGCACGCCGTAAATAAAACCGCCCTCAATAACAGCATCAGGATTGTCAGTAAAAAAATGCCCCATGTTCATTCCGTATCGATGGGGGTATGGGTAAATGTCGGCGCCCGGGATGAATCGTCATCTGAAAGCGGACTTTCCCATTTTATTGAACATATGATTTTTAAGGGTACAGAAAAACGGACCGCTTTTCAGATTGCCAAGGAATTTGATGCCATCGGGGGCCATACAAACGCTTTTACAAGTGCTGAAAATACGTGTTACCATGCAAAGGTCTTGGACACCCATCTGGAAACCATGATCGATATTCTTTCTGATATATTTTTAAACTCTGTGTTTGATGAAAAAGAGGTTGAAAATGAACGGGCGGTTATTTTTCAGGAAATCGGCATGGTGGAAGACAGTCCGGATGAATACATTCATGTGCTTTCGGGAAGAAATTTCTGGGGGGATAATTCTCTGGGACGATCAGTTCTCGGCACTCGTGAAAACATTGCAGGTTTTAATTCCCATACCATTAAAGGATTTTTCCACAAGCTTTATCAGCCCGAGCGTATTGTCATTTCGGCTGCAGGCAACCTGGAGCACAACCGCTTGGTCGATCTTATCGGGCCGGTCTTTGAATCAATTCGTCCGGGCAACAGCTTCCCCGAACGTATTACTCCCCAAGGGAACAGCATGGTTAACCTGCACCAGAGACAGTTGGAACAGGTTCATATCTGTCTGGGGACAAAGGGTATGTCAATAACCGACCCGAGACGGTATGCTTATTCGTTGATGAACACTATCCTCGGGGGAAACATGAGTTCAAGGCTGTTTCAGGAGATACGCGAAAAAAGAGGCCTGGCTTACTCTGTGTATTCTTTTATCTCATCTTATGTGGATACCGGCATATTTGGGGCCTATGCAGGCCTTAATCCTAAAAACGCCCGCAAAGCAACCGAACTGATTCTGAAAGAGATCTCCAGTCTTAAACAAACACGTGTTGATCCAAACGAACTGAAAGATGCCAAGGAGCACACAAAGGGAAGTCTCATGCTTGCATCAGAAAGCAACGACAACCAGATGGTGCGGCTGGCACAGAATGAAACTCATTTTGGACGCTATATCCCTTTGGAAGAGATTGCAAATAATATCGAATCGGTTACCCAAGACGACATCCTTCATCTGGCTGAAAGCCTTTTTCAAAAAACACGGTTTGCACTGACCCTATTGGGACCGGTTATCCATGAGAATGATTTTAAAGATATTCTAACCCTCTGATTTATGGACACTTCTCCCTGCATCAAATTTCTCCGTTTAAGACCGGAATCGGATTCGGATATACCCCTGCCTCGCTACATGACACCCAATGCCGCCGGTATGGACATATGTGCGGCCATAGAAACAGATATTATACTGGAAAAAGGTGCTGTTGCTTTGATACCCACCGGTTTTGCAGTTGCTATCCCCACAGGATTTGAAATCCAGATTCGTCCAAGGAGCGGATTGGCTGTAAATCACGGTATTGGGATTATTAATTCCCCCGGTACCATTGATGCCGATTATCGCGGAGAAGTAAAGATTGCGGTAATAAACCTTGGAGAAAAGAATTATACATTTCATCGTGGCGACAGGATTGCCCAGATGGTCGTTAAAAAGGTTTATCAGGCCAAGTTAAAGATTGTGGAACAACTCGATGAAACCAATCGCAATAGTGGCGGATTCGGGCATACGGGGCGTTAAGATGAAGAAGCCTTGGTTTTCAGAGCAGTTGCAAGCTGGACTCGATTATAACCTCGAAATATGCATATTGGCAAGCGGAAGCAGGGGGAATGCCGTTTATGTTTCCGGCGGTTCCACCTCAATACTTATCGATGCCGGCCTTTCAGGAATCGAGATTGAACGCCGCCTTAACTCAAAAGGGCTTCATCCTGAAGATCTTGACGCCATCCTTGTATCCCATGAGCATACCGACCATATCCAGGGAGTGGGTGTCCTTTCTCGCCGTTTTAACCTGCCGGTTTTTATTAGTTCTAAAACAGAAAAAGCCGCCGTTTCACAGCTTGGAAATGTCCGGGTGATCAAGAACTTTGAATGCGGCTCACCCTTTATGATAAATGACCTTTCAATACATCCTTTTTCCATATCCCATGATGCAGAGGATCCGTCCGGCTTTACCGTAAATCAGAACGGAACAAAAATCGGTATTGCAACAGATCTCGGCATTGCAACATCCATGGTAAAAGAGCATCTTAAAGGGTGTTCTTTGTTGATTCTGGAAGCCAATCATGATGAGGACATGCTTATAAACGGTCCCTATCCATGGCCGATAAAACAACGCATCAAGAGCAGAACCGGGCACCTGTCCAATGAAGCATCGAAAAACCTTTTAAAGCAAGTGCAACATGACCGGCTAAAATATGTAATACTGGCCCATCTTAGCGAAACAAACAATACTCCCCAAAAAGCCCTAAGTGAAGTGGGCCGGGCAATGAGTCATTGCAATACACAACTTGATGTTGCAACTCAGGATGAATGCGGGGCGCTGCTACGTCTCAAATAGTTTGGCACTAACATCATTTGAAATATCCTTTTCTTACCTAACCCGGATAAACTGGAAAAGTTACAAGTGAACTAAAGTTTGAAGTGAGCTAAAGTTAAGGAGTCGCTTTGCTCCGGCTTTTATACAAATTGGAAGTATTCCTTAACTTTAGGCACTTTAGCTCACTTTAGGCATTTCACACTTAATTGGCTAAGCATTTTTTTGCCATAAAAAGCACAAAATTTACTACTAAGGAATTAAAAACGGCAAATTCATCTATTTTAAAGAATTCCCTTTGCTTTTAAAAATTCTTCTACCACCTCAGCTGTTCTTCTTTTTTTCCCATCCACCTCAAAGTTCAAACGTTGCATCGTAGCATTGTCAATGAGTCCTCCAAAAAGTGATAGAACATCACCAAGTTTCGGGTGGGTTTTCATGATTTCTTCTCTGATGACAGGGGCAGCATGGTATGGAGGGAAAAAATTCCGGTCATCTTTGAGCGGTTTTAAGTTATATGCTGCAATACGACCGTCAGTGGCAAAGGCACATATCACATCCACTTCCCCTTTGGCCATGGCTTCGTACATGAGTGCAGGATCAAAATCCCGGACCTCACCGAATTGCAAACCATAGATCTGGCGGAGTCCCGGATAACCATCCGGCCTCTCCGCAAATTCTGCCGTGAAGCCCGCCCGTAACTCTATAGCAGTATTTCCAAGATCAGAGATCCGGTTCCATTCGTTCTTCTTTGCATCCGCTTCACGGACCGTAATAGCGTATGTATTGTTAAATCCGAAAGGCTTAAGCCATTGAGCATCAAAACGTTCATGGTAAGCCTTTTTTACATGGTTCAACGCCTCTTCGGGGTCGGAAATCACCGGATGTTTCAGAATCGCAGTCAATCCGGTCCCTGTGTACTCGGCATAAAGGTCGATCTCTCCATTGACAAGGGCGCCATGACAGATCATTGTACCGCCAAGATTAAAACGACGTTCCACAATTAAATCGGTCTTTGTCTCAATCAGCTGAGCCATCATCTCCCCTAAAATGAGCTGTTCGGTAAAGTTTTTGGTTGCAATCCTGATAATTCTGTGACCTGTTTTCAATTGTGTTGCTGATTTGGAAATCCATCCGGGTTTTGTAAAGTAGGTAATGATACTGATTAGAACTAAAGCAACGGGTAACATAAAGGCCAGCCGTCGCATCAACGACTGAACCGATCCTTTTTTATCCCTTTTTCTTTCCGGTCGAAGACCCCACTCAAAAGCCCCGATGGAAAAGTCTACAACCAAGGCGAGCAGTGCAGCAGGAATTGCACCGAGAAGAATGAGCTTTATATTGGCTAAAGCCAGGCCACGATTAATGAACTGGCCCAGTCCGCCGGCTCCGATGAACGCCGAAAGGGTAGCGATACCCACCCCCACCACTGCCGCAGTTCGGATGCCGGCCACAATCACCGGCGCGGCCAAAGGTATTCTGACCATCATGAGCTGCTGGTATTCTTGCATACCGATTCCTTGGGCAGCCTCCATTACCTCGGCGGAGACTTCCTCAAGTCCTGTAAGGGTGTTTCTGGCAATCGGCAGCAAAGCATAGAGGGTAAGGGCAATGAGAGCAGGTAGTACACCGATTTTTTTGAGTAGCGCTAACAAAAAGACCAGCATGGCCAGGCTTGGAATTGTCTGAAGAATACCAATGACACCCATCAGTAGCCCTCGCAGATAGGTGGCTCGAAAAAGTAGAATACCAACAGGGATCCCAATGAACATGGCTGCCAGAGTAGAGCATCCTGTCAGCATGAGATGTTCCCCGGTTCGAAGCCAGAGTTCCGGCAATCGTTCGACGACATACGCAACCATAGCATCTAAGCTCATATGAAGTGCCCCTTTATGTCAAGGTGCCCGGCCGTTTTATCGCAAATAAATCTTGTACGAATTTGGTTGCCGGCATGTCCAATATATCCTTTTTCGTTCCGATCTGTTCCAGATTGCCCTCATGCAGAATTGCAATGCGGTCACCAATGAGGAGCGCTTCATGAAGGTCATGGGTCACAAAGACAATCGTCTTTTTAAGCTGGTTTTTCAAGGTTAATAATTGTTGCTGGAGTGCTTCACGGGTGAGGGCATCAAGAGCACCGAACGGCTCATCCATGAGTAAATAAGCAGGGTTTGCTGCAAGGGCGCGGGCAACGCCAACCCTTTGCTGCTGACCACCGGAGAGTTCATCGGGAAATCTTTCGGCAAAACTCTCGGCCGGGAGCCCGACAAGATTTAATAGTTCCTGCATGCGCTCACGCCTGGAACGGATTGACCATCCGAGAAGCCGCGGAACAATTTCAACATTTTGTTCAATGGTCATATGAGGAAACAGGCCGATTCCCTGAAAAACATAACCTATTTGACGACGCAAATCTACGGGGTTGTGGTCCATGACATCCTTCCCGCCAACCTTAATGACTCCTTTGGTAGGTTTGATCAGGCGATTGATCATCTTAAGGGTAGTGGTTTTACCGCAACCTGATGAGCCTAAAAGGACCAGAGTTTCACCCTTGTCAACGCTTAAAGAAAGGTCTTTGACCGCATAGGAGCGGCCACCGTCAAATGTTTTAGAAACATGCGTTAGTTTGATCATGGTTTTTTTGATGGTTTTTCAGAAAAGCCGTCTGGATATGAATATTAAAAAAAGTTTAGAAAATAAAAATTATATTGATTTATTGATTTGTCTGAAGTAATAAATTATTTGAGCTAAAAAATTTTTAACAGGAACAAAATAAAATGTCAACTGACAGCAGCGGCAATCTAAATACTACAGACAAAAAATTTCCGTCTGACCACACCAAGCAGATCATTTTTTCGATCCGCAGACTCATTCAGGCGAGCGAGCTCTATACCAAAGAATTAAACAAAAAATATCAGGTAAGTGCAGCACAGCTCAACTGCATTTTAATACTTTATGAGTATGGCCCTTTACCTCCATCCAAAATCGCCAACCATATGATGGTTAAATCCAGCACAGTCACCGGAGTTGTCGACCGCTTGGAAAAGAAAGGTCTTGTGGAACGGATGCGAAACTCTCCGGATCGCCGCGTGATTACCATCCAACTCACCGAAGCCGGAAAGAATTTGGCCCAAAATGCCCCGCCCCCTATCCAGCAAAAGATCATTGATGGTTTGAAACAAACTGAAAACGCCAAGAAAGAACAGATCGTGCGTTCTCTAAACATGCTTACCGGCATGCTTGATGTCCGGGATCTGGAGGTCAAGTAGCACTTCAGCTTTTATCTTTTTCTTGATCGCTGAGAGCCTCAGCAAACAGCCCCTGTCCGGACATTTTCAAAAAAAGCCTTTACAAACAAAATTTTTTAATATTATTATAATTGTTTGAGCTAAAAATATCTATAATAATTTTATTTTTGTATAACATATCTTAACAGAAATAAAACCTTGCTGATACAAGGCGATCTTAAGATGGCAATCATACCGATCATAGAAAAAGATGATTTAGCCAGGCTCTTGGGGGGTGACGAATTCGGCAACATTTCCCGTTCGACCTGCTTAAAAATAGAAAAACTGGAAACGGTATTTGAAAAACTTGTCGAACCTTCTTTGTATCACCAAAACACAAGGATCGATTCGGTGGAAAAAGGAACCGTTCATCTTGAAGAAGGACCGGAATTTAAAAGCCCGAAACTTTCAAAAATGTTAAAGGACTGTGACGATATTATATGTTATATCGCAACGTTAGGTGATGGTGTCGATGGCGAAATCAAGCGGCTCATGGACAAAAAGCACATGGCAGAAGCGTACATCTTAGACGCCATGGCGTCTGTGGCTGCCGATAATATGGTGGCAACGTTTCATCGGCGTATGAAGGATGAATATAAAAACCAGGGCAAACAGGTGACCCTATGTTTCAGTCCGGGGTATTGTGACTGGCCTATTACGGAACAGAAAAAACTTTTTAAATTATTAGACTCACAGGATGTTGATGTTGAACTGAACGATTCATGCCTTATGACTCCCCGCAAGTCTATTTCGGGTGTATTTGGAATACAGTCTGATTATGAAAACGGCAAGACACCTTACAATCCTTGCTGGGACTGCAACAAGACGGATTGTCCGGCAAGAAGGGCTCCTGAGAGAGAAAAGGAAAAAACATGAAGATCCGAAGAGGACTCGATGGAGGCCGTTATAAGCCGTTAAACGACAAGGACGTGGAAAAAATACATCAAACAAGCCTTAAGATCTTTTCGGAAGTGGGCGTACAGGTAAATTTCCCGGAAGCGCTGGAGCTTTTTAAAAAAGCAGGCGCCACCATCAATGAGTCAACCAAAATAGCCAAATTCAATCCAAAGCTGGTTATGGAACTGATCAAACCGGCCCCTTCTGTTGTTCGTCTTTGCGGCAGAGATGACAGCGGCCAACTGGACTGCGAAATCGGCGGCAATAAGGTTTATATGGGAACAGGAGGTACCGCCCTTAATGTTCAAGATCCCGGGGAAAGAACCGCACGACGGTCCAAATTAGAAGACATCAAGAACATGGCACGGCTGGTGGATGCTCTGGACAATGTACATTTTTATATGCTCAATGTGTATCCCAATGAGCTGCCGGTTGAAACGGTGGATGTGAACCGGTTCGGTGCTGCGCTCAATAATACCCGCAAGCATATAATGGGCGGGGTTTATACCCTGGAAGGGGTTAGAAATGTGATTAAAATGGCGGAAATCATCGCAGGTTCTCCGGAAAAACTCCGACAGCGTCCGTTTATCTCCATGGTAACCTGTAATATCAGCCCGTTTATGCTTGATGAAAGCTATGGTCAGTTAGCCATAGAGGTTGCAAGGCAGGGTATACCCGTGGTTGTACCGGTAGAGCCCCTTTGCGGTGCGACTGCGCCCATTACACTGGCCGGAAATCTGGTTGTGCAAAACGTGGACACCCTTATCGGGGTTATGCTCACCCAATTGGTTAATCCGGGCACTCCGGTCTTATACGGATGTATATCTTCGATTACCGATCTTCGCGACATGAAATACCTGTCAGGAGCCATTGAAATGGGTCTGATGAATGCTGCTTCAGCTCAGATGGCAAATTTCTATAATCTCCCATTATATTCCACAGCCGGCATGTCTGATGCCAAAGTCAACGATTCACAGTCCGGTTATGAATCGGCATTGACCGGTTTGATGGTGGCTCTGGCCGGCGGTAACTTTATTCATGATGCCGCGGGGTTCCTGGAATTTTGCATGACGGCTTCATATGATAAGCTTGTAATAGATAACGAAATTATCGGTATGATAATGCGTGCTGTTGAAGGAATCACGGTTGATGAAGAAACCCTGGCATTCGAAGTTTTAAAAAAAGCCGGGCCGGGGGGTCATTTTGTTTCAAACCGCCACACTCGAAAATTCATGCGCACCGAGCAGTACCAGCCCCAACTCAGCGACAGGAATGACAGGGAAATTTGGGAAAAAGAAGGGTCAAAATCACTCCGGGTTCGTGCTTCAGAAAAAGTCAGGGAGATTTTGGAACGACCTGAAACACCTCTCCTTTCTTCTGCTATGCTTGATATAATCCGCAAAAAAATTCCCGGGCTCCAATCCGGTATAATGTAAAGAAGGATCCATATATGATCATCATCGGGGAAAAAATTAACGCAACCCTTTCTTCTGTCAAATCCATCATGTTGAATCGGGAGACAGAAAACCTTATCGATCTGGCAAAAAAACAGGCGGAATCCGGTGCTAACTTTATTGATGTAAATGTGGGTACCGGTGTGGGATCTCTTGAAGATGAAATTGAATCTATTCAATGGGCGGTTGAGAGTATTCAAAAAGAAGTCAAAACACCGATTTGCATTGACAGTGCGGATCCAAAGGTGATGGAAATCGGGCTTAAAATTTTGGGCAACAAAACTTCCATGATCAATTCCGTCAAGGCTGAAAAGTATAACCTGGCGGCGGTAGTGCCCCTTGCCGCCGAACATGATTCTTGTCTAATTGCACTGGCAATGGATGAAAGCGGTATTCCAAAAACGGTGGAAGGAAGGCTCCGGTGCTGCGAAACAATTCTCAGCGCCTGTGAAAAATATGGTGTTTCCATTCAAAATATTTATATCGATCCTTTGGTCATGCCGATCAGTACGGATATAAATTCGGGAATGGTTACTCTAAAAACGTTATCAGCGATTAAGGAACAATTTCCCGGTGCCAAGACCGTGACAGGACTTTCAAATGTATCTTACGGCTTACCCAAACGGCGCAGACTTAATGTTGCCTTCCTGCATATGTGTATCTTTGCGGGGCTGGATGCGGCCATCGTCGATCCTTTGGATAAAACGTTAATGGACGCGGTAAAAACAGGGGAAGTATTGGCCGGGAAAGATCGGCATTGCCGCCGGTACATGCGGAGCTTTCGAAAGTAAAGAATCTACACTTTTTCTAATACGCAGCTTAGAAAAAGTGGCCCCTTTGGGGTAGTTATGAAAGCAACAATAACTTAAGTTTAAAGTGCCTAAAGTGATCTAAAGTGCCTAAAGTTAAGGTATTCTATCAATTTAAATATTAAATGTATTGCGCCGAAGGCGCTTCCCTTAACTTTAGCTCACTTTAGTTCACTTCAAACTTTAGCTCACTTTTAACCAGTGAAGATCAAAGCTTGTACAACAGACAAAATGTTGTCGCTATTGCTTTAATAAGCGTCTATAGGAGGATATAGTGGTTGAATCATTTAGACAAGGTGTATTGGTCAAGCCTTACGAACGGTTGAATCAGGATCAGGTGAAATGGCTTGATCAAGCGTCACTGGACATACTGTCCGATCCGGGAATCTGGTGCTATAACGAGCGGGCGGCCAAGCTTTTCAAGAGCCATGGCGCCAAAGTCCGGGAAGAAAGCGATTCGAACGCGAAATGCTGGCGGGTAAGTTTTCCGGGCGGTCTTATCAAAGAAGCCATTGCAAAAGCACCTTCCCGGCTTGTTTTAGGGGCAAGAAAACCGGAAAATCGTCTGTTTATCGATGCTGAAATTCCACGTGCTTATTTTGGATCAGGATCTGAAGCAAATATCTGGCTCGATGCCAAGATGGAGAATTTTGTCAGTGAAAAAAACAGCTCTGTCAAAGTAAAAGTGCCCCGATACACAGAGCGTCGTGGCAGCACCGCCTTGTTAAGTCGTGCTGCAAAACTCTGCGAAAAATTGGAGCATCTCGATTTTTTCATCCGGCCATTGAACATACAGGATCCCGAGATCACATCAGATAACCATGATGTGAACAAATTCTTTGCCAGTCTCAATAATATCACCAAACATGTCCAGGCCGGCTTGACCAGCCTTGCGCGTTTCGACGATGTTGTAACCATGGCGGAGATCATTGCAGGAGGTAAAAAGGCGTTAAGAGACAATCCAATCATTTCTTTTATTGCCTGCGTAGTTAAAAGCCCGCTTCAAATCGTGGATGACACGTCGGAAAAAATATTTGCTATTGTTGAAGCAGGTCTCCCCCTGGTTATTTCTTCTTCGCCGCAGGGAGGATCATCGGCGCCCATCCAGGAAGCAGGCATGGTTGCACAGATTAATGCCGAAATTTTAGCCGGCATTACGCTGACGCAACTGATAAGAGAAGGGGCTCCGGTCCTTTATGGCAGCGTTCCTGTGAGGGCACGTCTTGATGATCTTCATGACCTTTACGGCTGCCCGGAATTTAATCAGTATAATATCGACTGCGTTCAATTAGCTCGCTACTATAAGATACCGTGCTATTCAAGTGCCGGTGTGGGCGATGCCAAAGTTCCGGGAATGCAGGCGATGTTTGAGAAACTCTTTACCCATCTTTACATGGCAATGAGCGGTGCGCACTATATTCATTATGCGTTCGGACTTTTGGATCGAACCAATTGTTTTTGCCCGCTTCAGGCTGTTCTCGATAATGAACAGATTGGAAAAATCAAGCATTGCCTTAGGGAGCCCAAAATCAATCCAACAGAGATTGATGACACGCTCAATATGGTAAAAAAGGTCATGGCCTCAAGCCATCGACTCTTTGCCCGTCATGCTCGTAAGGCCATGCACAGCGGGGATGTATCCAACCCATATCAGTTTGAAACCAAGGATATGGAAGACAAGGTTATCGAAAATGCACTTGAGCATATGGCTATACTGGAAACCGAACCGGCACCTCATCTGGACTCAGATGTGGTGGAGCGCATATATAATAAGGTTCCGGGCCTTTTGCCGGGCCTAAAAACAACATAATCAGTCAAGTACTAAGGAGTTCAAAACGCAGACAACATTTTTTTGATGATATGCTGCCCTTGATATTAAAACAGAAAATGTTACAAGTGAGCTAAAGTGAACTAAAGTTAAGGAATTTCTTGGGCAATTTTATTTTAATGACAGCGCGCTAGCGCTACCTCAACTTTAGGCACTTTAGATCACTTCAAACTTTAGACACTTGTGAAAAGGCTTCGGTGACATTTCCATTAGCAAGAGTTATGTCGAATATCTAATTTGCTTATTATTAATTGGGAGGAGTGGGTGATGAATCCAAATGAACTTTTAGAGAAAATCGCATTCAATGTCATTCAGGGAAGAGTGGAAGCTGAAGACGAAGGCTTTGATCCGGGACTGGAAGGTCGGCGGGGAGTCACTGAGCTGGTGAATGAGGCATTGAATCAAAATATAGATCCAAAAAAGATCTTGATAGAATCCTTAACAGAATCCATGGAAATAGTGGGGGAGAAATTTGAGCAAAATGAGTATCTGATCCCGGATATGCTGGCTTCTGCCGAATGTGTAGGTGTGGCCATGGATTTGTTGTCGCCTCATTTGATCAAGGCGGGTGTAAAGAGCAAGGGTAAATTTATCATTGCCACTGTGAAGGGTGACCTTCACGATATCGGGAAAAACATTGTTGCCATCATGTTAAAAGGTGCAGGCTACGAAATCATCGATCTAAAATCTGATGTGAGCACGGATCGCATCGTGGATGCGCTTAAAGAGAATGAGGCTCCGTTTTTAGGGCTTTCGGCGCTTTTAACTACAACCATGCGGAATATGGAAAACGTGATCCGGGAACTGGAAAAACAAGGACTTCGAAATAAGGTTAAGGTTCTTATTGGCGGCGCCCCAACCTCCAAGGAATTTGCGGCACAAATCGGAGCAGATGCTTATTGCAAAGATGCGTTTCAGGCCCTTGAGATTATGAAAAAAATAGCAAGTTCGCCATGATATATTGTTTTAGCCGGCAAATCCGGGATAGGAGAAATCATGGGAGAAAATGGAGAGAAGAAGGCGTATACACAGGCACACAGCACGGGAGAATACGCAAAAGCAAGCGGGCTGACAGGAAAATATGACAATGTCAGGAGGTTTTGGGAAGATCAGAGTACCGCTATTTTTATGCGTTCCGCACTGAACAATCTGGTGGAACAGAAGAAAAGACGCCTTGAAAGGATCCGTATTCTTGATCTGGGGTGCGGTAGTGCTGACGGTTACGACCTGTTGATGAATGTAACAACCAAAGATCCCGGTCTTTTCGAATATATCACCGCTGCCCTTACACAGGACATGCTTCAAGAATATGTCGGGGTCGATATTAACCCTGAGCTTCTTCAACAGGCCGAAGTACATATTGGTCATCTACCAAAAACACGGTTTATTCAAGCAGACCTCTCAAAGGGCCTGACGCCTGAGATAACCGAAAATCCTCCTTTTGATATATATTTTACATCCTACGGGACCTTTTCACACTTCCATGATCATCAGTCTGTGAAAATTATCGCCGATATTTGCAAGCATGCCCCGGAGCATGCGATTTTTATGGGAGACTGGCTGGGTCGTTATTCCTATGAATGGCAGGACCTGTGGCATCATCCGGTGGACAAAGAATATTTCATGGATTATCGTATTTCCTATATTTATCCTGAGGAAGAGCGTGATCAAGTGGATATTTCATCCTTTTCGTTACGACTGATAACAAAAGATGAGATTATGAAAATTATTGATCAGGCTTCAAAGGAATCAGGAGTTACGATTAAACCGATCAAGTTTTTTGATCGTTCCATATTCATTGGCCGGCACATGGATACAGGGGATTACAATATCAATTGTCCAAAGTTGAGGTATCCGGTGAATTCGCTTTTTGAGGGATATGTTCGTACAGATCTTGAAAGTCTTTTGGTCGACTATGTGCCCCGGCCGGGATTTGATCATCTTAACAATTTTTTCGAAATGTTTTTCATATGCTGCAACACACTGGTAAAGTATATTATTTCTCTGCTCAGCAATTATGATACAGAAGAGGAAAAACTAACTGATGTTCCTGAAATTATGCCCTATTATCCCGATCCTCTCAAAGAAGCCATGGAAACCATGCGCAGAGTTGTTGAAGGGGTTGGATGGGTCCCCTGGGGCGATGTTCGGGCAAATGTCATAGAAACGCACCTTGGCTATTCCCTTCGCAAGCTCGAAACGGACCTTCAGCCGGGAACAGGTGTAGGGCACGGACTGGTGGGAATCTTCGAAATTAAAAAGTGATGTTACGTATGGGAGGTTATGATTAATATGAGTGGTTTCGCTGTAATATTTAACAAACAAGACCCTTTAGAACTGGAAAATATGTTTCAACGGATTGCTCATCGAGGTCCGTATATATCCGGAAAATTTGAATACAAACGAGTTTTGATGGCACAAAACTATCTTAAGTCTGATATCTGTTTGAAAAATGATAAATTTTTGGAACCGGATGAAAATCAAGTTCCGGCCTTTAACCCAAAGTTGCCGAAGTTTAGAATCTGTTACGACGGTCAAATGGGAAATTGGACAGAACGAGCAAAACACAGCGGTGAAGCAGATGGTCCCTTTAGAGAGGAGCGCCTGTTTGTTCATCTTTACAAACAATACGACAGCCAAATGTTCGAATATCTGGACGATGCCATCTTCGCCTTCGTGATATCCGATGGAGAAAACCTATTTGCGGCCAGAGATCTTTTAGGCATCAAAACCCTTTTTTATGGAAGAAAGAATGGAGCGCTTTACCTGTCTTCCGAACTTAAAAGCCTGATAGGAATAACCGATGATATACATGAATTTCCGCCGGGATATTACATGGACAGCACGGGCACGCTATTCCGGTTTGCCGAACTGCCGAAAAGTCAGCCTGAAATCTTACATAGCGACCCCAACGAGATGGCGGAAACAATCAGAGACATTATCCGGCGCAGTTTCCAAAACCGTGTGAACTTTGAAGCGCCCACAGGAAGCCTTCTCAGTGGCGGAATAGACAGCAGTGTTATTGCCTGGATGGCCGGCAAGGCCTACAGGGATAAATTTGGAAAGGATGAGCGCTTGCAAACATTTGCCCTGGGTGTGGGAGAAAGCGAAGACATTACATGCGCCCGTTTAATGGCCGACTATATCCGCTCCAACCACCATGAATTGATTGTAGACCTTGATCAAATTCTGGCGGTACTGCCCCAAGTAATTTGGAGCCTGGAATCCTTTGATCCTTCTTTGGTGAGAAGCTCTGTGTCGAATTATCTCATCTCTAAATATGCAAGAGAACAAGGAATGGAGGTCCTGCTTTCCGGAGAAGGCGGTGATGAAGTGTTTTGCGGATATTTGTATCTTAAGAACTTTCCAGCTGAAGAATTGTTTGCGCAACAGATGGAATGTATCGGCTTTTTACATCACAATGCGTCATTACGCCTTGACCGTATGAATCTATGCAATTCCGTCCGGGTTGTTACCCCCTTGATATCCGGGGAGTTGCTTAAATATGCCATGGCCATTCCTTCTGAATATAAGCAAAGACCGGACGGCGATCAAAAAATCGAAAAATGGATCTTCAGAAAAGCTTATGAAAACGTACTGCCCAAAGAGATTGTATGGCGGCTCAAACAGGAATTTTCTCAAGGATCCGGGTCTGCTGATGTGCTTCCCAAATATTTTGATGAGACGGTTAAAGATGAAGAGTTAAAAGAAGCCAAGAGCAGTTATCCGATGGTCCGGAGCAAGGAAGAGCTATATTATTTTAAAATCTTCATAGAGCATTTTGGAAGCGGCCGGGCAGTGGAAACGGTCGGTCAGTGGATTAGTTTGTAACCTCTGCTGAAATGGGTTAGCTCTATTTTTCAATAAAGATATTCTTTTTGACTTATGAAAAGGAGGAAGAGCGGTCTATTTTTACCGACATTAAAACAATTCGGAGTGTATTTGAAATGTGAAAGGGAGAACAGCGAATGCTCATTGTGGGAGAAAAAATCAACACGAGCCGGAAGCGTATTGCTGAAGCAGTCGAAAAACGAGATGCTTCATTCATCGGCAAGGTTGCCCAAAGCCAGGCACAAGCAGGCGCCCATTATATTGACGTAAATGCCGGAACTTTTTTGGAAAAAGAAGCCGATTGCCTGTGCTGGCTGGTAGAAGCCGTCCAATCTGCCGTAGATCTGCCGCTCTGCCTGGACAGCCCGAATCCGGATGCCCTAATCGCGGCCATTAAACACCACAACGGCGAGCCCATGATCAATTCTATTTCCTTAGAGAAAGACCGTTTTTCTTCTCTTCTTCCTGTGGTCGCCAGTCACCCCTGCTGTGTTGTTGCACTATGTATGGCTGAAACGTCAATGCCCGCTACCGTGGAAGAGAGAGTGCAAGTCGGATCAGAGCTTATACATAAACTTACCGGCCAGGGAATTCCCCTGGAGAAGATCTACGTGGACCCTCTGGTACAGCCTGTTTCAGTTGACATCCGCATGGGCAATGCCACATTAGAAGCCATCCGTAACATCATGAACGATTTTCCTGGGGTGAACACCATCTGTGGTCTTTCCAATGTCTCATTCGGCCTTCCGTCGCGCCGTCTCATCAATCGAAACTTTCTGGCTCTTTGTATGGCTTACAGCCTGTCTGCCGCCATTTTAGACCCCTGCGACACGGAACTGATGTCAACACTACTTGCCATTGAGATGCTTCTCGGTCGTGATGAATATTGCGAAAACTTTATAGACGCATATCAAAACGGCCGGTTAACCATGGGATGAGACCTTTGAGTAAAGAATCCTGGCCCAAAGGACCAGGCTTTGGTTATCCCCAAAGGGGATTTGCCTTATTGAAACTTCATTGACTTATTGAAATTCCAAATAACAAATCCCAATAAACAAACAAATAACAATGACCGAAATTCAAAATCCCAAACAAAAAAAACAATCGCTTTGAACTGGTTTGTATTTTGGAATTTGAGACTTATTTGTAATTTGGTGCTTGGGATTTGTGATTTAAGACACCAAATTCCAAGGCAAAGCCGGAGAACTCTGGCCTGGCCCAAAGGACCAGGTTTTTAAGGGCAAAATAAAAACATGCTATCACAAGGGGGAGATGACCATGAGTGACATTAAGGCATTAAATGAAGCAGTAATCAAAGGGGACATTCAGACAGCTGTGGCGCTAACCCAGAACGCAATGGATGCGGGCAGTAAGGCTCAGGAGGTTCTTGATCAAGG
>JAUVTO010000202.1 GCA_030601485.1 Desulfobacterales bacterium
ATTCATGGCATCAAAAAACAATCGCCGCAGTTACAAAAGAAACACCTTGAATAATCCGGATACCGGTTTGATCCCTAATCTAAAGATTACCGTTTTGATGATACCGCCGGAACACCGGGTTGAAATAAAACCCATACTGAACGCACTTCAAAACATAAAGCCAGACCTTTGAAAAACACCTTAACAATATCAGGTTGTAATCACTTTACCCGCACCGCCTTCAATGTATTTGCCGGGATAAAGATCTTTGATTTCCCGAATCAACCGGGTGCAATGAGTAGGGCAGATATTTTCCAGAGTATCAATCAGATTAAACTCATTGAATCCATGAAGCCCGCCAATAAGCGTTCTAACTTTCCCAAAGTCTGATGCGGCGTGCAAAATTTCCCGCACCCCCGGATGAGAACATCCGGCAATCACCGTTACACCGGTATGTTCCTTTATTATCAGGGATTGCTCGATATTCTTTAATTCACCTGTGGAATATATGTTATCATGCAGTTTACGTTTTTCAGCAACCCGTATTACAGTTACGTTATCATCTGATAATGCAAAGGAACAGGGGATATAAACCTTCACCGGATTTAAGTTTAGAAGCCAGGAAAGCCCGCCGGTATGATCCCAGTGGGAATGAGAAATAAAAACCTCGTCAATCTGCATAGGATCAATTTTCAATTGTTTCATATTATAATTGATAATATCCGCTTTAGCGCCGGTATCAAAGAGTATATTTTTTCCAAAAACTTCTACCAAACACGAAAATCCCCAGTCAGATTTTAAATTCTTATCCCACGCCGTGTTGTCATATATTATGGTTATCTTCACTTCAGATCTCGATATTTCGAAAAAAATTTCGCCATCGTTAGAACTTGTCCGATTTTCATGGAATGGGTCTGAACTTTTAGGATATTTGTTTAGTCATGAAAAACCGGGCCCTCTGGACCCGGCTTTTTTATGTTACCGTCTATTTCCACGGCCTTTTCCGGAACCGCGGCGTTGTCCAAAACTTCTGCCTGAATTCCGGCCGGAACCTCTGTCCTGACCCGATCCTCTGCCTGCGTTCCATCCTCCCTGCTCATTATCGCCAAAAGTCCCTCCGGCAGGGTTGCAGACCCCTTGACCTCGTCCGGTCATTCGGCCTTTACCCATTGGACCTGTTCCATCTCTTTTTGGCATAAAACTCACCTCCTTCGTATTATTGTAAATTACTTAAATTTAAAATTTCCTGCCGCCTCTTCTGCGACGTTTTCTGTGTCTTCCGCGCATTTCATAGGAACCCCCCTCAATTATGAGAGCCTTTCCGGTCACCAGCGCTTCTGAAACAATTCCACGGGCTTCAGATAAAATTCTACCGAATGTCTGCCGAGATATCTCCATCATTTTTGCGGCGGTCTCCTGGTCAAGATGTTCGAAATCGCTCAATCTTATAGCCTCAAGTCCTTCCACTGAAAGAGTAACCTCACCGGTTTGAAACATTCCCCGCGGCACAAAAGCGGTGATCGTCGGATATCTTGATACAAATCTCGGCTTTTTAATTCTTGGCATAATAAAATTACCTTTATGAAATGAGCATTTGACTAAAATATAATTAGCATAATTTGAAGTGTCAAGCATTTATTTGGTCATATGACCATTATATTTTAATCTATGTTCCGAAAAAACATAAAATTATATCGGAATTTTTTTTCAGTGCGTTCTTAGGCTTTAGAGTGTTACGTCGTTAAATTGTCGAGTCGTTGGCCAATAATATAAAAAACAGCTTGACCATCCGGATAATAGGACTTAATCTATCCTTTTTGAGTTTATGCTCATAACTGATGGCCTCGTAAAAAATCAAGAAAACGACAACTGAAGCCCTGAAACGGCAGTAATACGATGAAAACAACTTATGACTGTATACCCTGTTTTATCCGTCAGTCTCTTGACGCGGTAAGGCTGGCAACCTCCGATGAAAAAATTCATGAGCAGGTGCTTCGCGGTGTTCTTGCCGCAGCAAGCAAAATGAACATGGACCAATCTCCTCCGGTGATGGGTCAGTATATCCACAAATTAATCAGAGAACTTTCCGGGCACGATGATCCATACAAAAAAATAAAAAACCGGTTCAACAATTTTGCCCTCAAACTTTATCCGGACCTGAAACAAAGAATCCAAAGTTCTTTCAATCCCATGGATACCGCCGTTCGGATAGCCATCGCCGGAAATATTATCGATTTCGGCGTAAACTCACAATTGGACCGATCTGTTATCTCTGATACGATTGAACAGGCACTGTCGGCGCAAGTGTTTGGTAATATAGAAGTCTTGTGTGACTCAATAGATTCGGCGGAAAATATCCTTTATTTGGGGGACAATTGCGGAGAGATTGTTTTCGATCGCTTACTGATAGAACAATTGCCTGTGGACAAGGTAACATTTGTCGTAAGGGGCGGTCCGATCATAAATGATGCGACAATGGCAGACGCACGGGAAACCGGCATCACCGAACTTGTCACAGTTATGGATAATGGTTCGAACATTCCCGGAACTGTTTTAGAAAAATGTTCAAAAGAATTCAGGGAATGCTTTGCACACGCCGATCTGATTATTGCCAAGGGACAGGGTAATTACGAAACGTTGAGCAGTTGTGAAAAGAATATATTTTTTCTGTTAAAGGCAAAATGCCCGGTGATATCCGGTCATATGGGTTGCGAACCGGGAAGTTTTATTGTTAAAAGGAGTAGTTGAACCAAATGGGTGAATCAAAAGAAACCATTACTGTTAATGTCAATGTTAAAGTGACCCCCGCTTCTCTTCAAGCAATTGTGGAGAATGCCAAGAAGGTTGAAGGTCGTGATGAAAAAGGTGTTTATCGTATAGATACTGCTGACAAAGTGAGTGAAATGATTTCAAATTTCATTCTTGAAAACGACTTTGAAAGTTATGCGAAGAATATCGAAAATTATCCACGCGGGTCATAACGCATAGAATTTTGCTGCGCAATTGGGATAATAGAATATTAACCGGCAACGGAGAAAAGTCATGCCCCTTTTTGATTTTTTGTGTATGGACTGCGGAGAAACCAGTGAACTTCTCATTGCAGGTTCGGATGAGAGGCCCGGATGCAAAACCTGCGGCGGCCATAATCTGAAAAAACTGATTTCCGCTCACTCTTCCCTATCCGGACCGAATAAAAACCGAATGCCCGGACCCGGAGATACCGCCTGCTGTGGATTGTCTCCGGGCCAGGCCGACTGCGCCGGACCGGGGAGTTGCTGCGGAAAGCGACCCGTATAATTTAATACCTAAGTTATAAATATTGTGCTTTTTATGGCAAAAAATTGCTTAGACAATTAAGTGTGAAGTGCCTAAAGTGAGCTAAAGTGCCTAAAGTTAAGGAATACTGACAATTTGTATAAAAGTCGGAGCGTAGTGACTCCTTAACTTTAGCTCACTTCAGACTTTAGTTCACTTGTGACTTTTCCGGTTTGTCCGGGTTGGGTCATATGATAACAATTACAGAATTGCTATATGGGGGGCAATTTAATTCTGGGAGTCGCCGTGGGTTC
>JAUVTO010000196.1 GCA_030601485.1 Desulfobacterales bacterium
CTGCTGGGTATGAATTTTTTACGAGACTTAAAATATCATATCGATTTCAAAAGGCAGGTGATAAAGTGGAATCCATGACCCACTCGGAGGAAGGCAAAACCACCGGCAATTTAAAGATTATCAGCAGAGCCAATTTCAAAACGTTTCAGTTTGGTCAAGATCAAGAAAGATGAAAGTAACTTCTCAAAAACTCATGGTTAAATATACCAGCAGAGGCATCCGGTATTTTTTTTCAAAGCGGGCAACTGTTTGAAGCCGTTTAGGGCGGCTTACAGTGACCCGAACAGCATAAATTATTAATTGTAGCCTGTTTGTGCTAAGCGACACACTCATTTTACGTCACGTACGCGGGTCACTGTTAGGCGCCCTTAACGGCAAGTTTTGGCCGTATTGAAAAAAATTACCGGATGGCGCAGCGGACCTACCGGAACATATTGAGAAGTAACCGATGAAAATTTTAACCGTAGGAATATATTGAGTATTTTGAGGATTAAAATTTGAGTCTGACGCAGGGATTGGGCCAAAGGGAACGTTTTGAAACCGGCTCAAAAGTCAAACCAACAACAACGATTATACCCCCTGAATGAAAAATCCTTACAAGATCATCGATCATACGGCCGATTTCGGCATCCATGTTTTTGGATCAAATCCAAAGGAATTGTTTGCCAATGCCGCCCTGGCCATGTTTGATGTAATTACAGATTTGGAGCTTTTAACGGGTTTAAAGGCACGTAAATTACATATAAGGGCAGACGACTGGCCGGATCTGATGGTAAATTGGTTAAGGGAATTACTGTATCTCTGGGCGGGAAAGGAGATGCTGGTAAAACATGTTGATATTCTTTCTATTTCAGAATACGAGCTGACCGCACTGGTATATGTTGACCGGTATGATCTGAACCGTCATGTGATAAACAACGAAATCAAGGCGGTTACATACCACCAGATCCAGGTTCAGGAGGGACCATCGGGCTGGGAGTCACAAGTAATATTTGACGTATAGTAAGCGTTCACGGGTTCAAAGGTTCAGAGGTTCAAGGTTCCATTCTCATCCCCGGACTGAATTTGGAATGCGTATTTACGAGAAAAGCGTCATCTTCGTCAGGCCTAATCCAAAATTTGGAGCCCAATTGGCAATTACTTGGGGAAATGAACATTTTTAACGAAGACTTCGGGTCTTCAATGCCTTCTTTGTCCTTAACCCTGAACGTTGAACCCTGAACCTGTGAACGGTTACGACGTATAAATAAAACTCTCAAACCGCACATCGTAATCCGGAGAATAATGATGGAACTAAAAAAAATAGACGAATACCGGTGGGAACTTCCAAAAACCGGTGCAATGCGTGTGCCCGGGATTATTTTTACCAGTGCTGCAATGCTAAATACGAAGCAGGAAGAGTCCCTTAAGCAGGTGGCCAATGTGGCAACCCTTCCCGGTATTTTAAAGGCTTCCCTGGCAATGCCGGATATTCACTGGGGATACGGATTTCCCATTGGTGGTGTTGCCGCTTTTGACTGGGATTCCGGTATTATATCCCCTGGCGGCGTCGGATACGATATTAATTGTGGCGTCCGTCTTGCCGGCACCTCTCTAATCGAAAAGGATGTACGTCCGAAACTTGCGAACCTTGTTAATGCGCTTTACCAGAACATTCCTGCAGGTATCGGTTCAAAAGGTACGGTCAAGCTTTCCGTTAAGGAAGAAAAAAAGGTTCTTAAAGAGGGAAGCCGATGGGCCGTGCGCCAGGGCTTCGGCGACGATCTTGATATCGAACATACGGAGGACGGTGGCTGTATGCCGAATGCCGACCCGGATATGGTAAGCCAGCGGGCGCTCGAAAGGGGTCGCCAGCAACTCGGCACACTGGGTTCCGGAAATCATTTCATTGAAATCGGCTTGGTCGAAACGATCTATGATCCGGAAGCGGCTCGCGTGTTCGGGCTGTTTGAAGGTCAGGTTACCTTGATGCTGCATTCAGGTTCACGGGGATTCGGATACCAGGTCTGTGACGATTTTTTGGCGAAAATGACAAAACATTCAAAAAACTTGGGGTTCAATTTACCGGACCGGCAGCTTTCCTGTGCCATGATCCAATCCAAAGAAGGAATGAACTATTATGATGCCATGGCTTGCGCCGCCAATTATGCCTGGGCCAACCGGCAGATTATGATGCACAAATCCCGTGAGGTCTTTGAAAAAGTTCTCGGTATCGGCCCCAAAACCCTCGCCCTAAATTTGCTGTATGATGTGTGTCATAATATCGCCAAAAAGGAGAAACACGTAATAGACGGTAAAGAACAATTTGTATGTGTTCATCGGAAAGGGGCAACTCGCGCTTTCCCGCCGGGGCATAAAGTGCTTTGTGACAAATACCGCAAGACCGGACAGCCCATACTCATCCCTGGAGATATGGGCACGGCGTCATATGTTCTCGTGGGAACGGAAAAGGCCATGGAAGAGACTTTTGGCTCAACCTGTCATGGTGCCGGACGGGTTTTAAGCAGAAAAGCCGCTAAAAAAGCGAGCATGGGAAGGGCTATACAGCGTGAACTGGAAGATAAAGGCATTCTGGTCCGGTGGACCGGAAGGTCCACGTTGGCTGAGGAAATGCCGGATGCTTATAAGGATATATCCCAGGTGGTGGAAGTCGTGCACGGTGCCGGGATTTCAAAAAAGGTAGCGAAGTTGAGACCGATTGGCGTTGTAAAGGGATAATTTTACAAGACTAGTGTCCGTCCAGAAACGAGGATTTTTGTTCGAGATCAAGCCTCCGGCCCGTGGGGCCTACGCCCCGGAGGGGCCTGCGAAAAATTTTGCCGCAGGCATATAGTTGATATTCCGAGGATAAAATTTTGAGCATAACGCCGAGATCGGGCAAAAAGACCGTTTCTGGATGGACACGAGACTATTGAAACGACTCATCATCTTGCTCTAATGCAAGCTCTGCTTTGGATCTTTTCTTCTTAACAATCAAAAAACAAACTGTGATTGTAAGAAGTAACAGCATTGGAAGGAAAAGCTCCGCTAACATCAAATGGCCTTCGCCAGGAGCAGGTTCGGCGGATTCAATGCGTGTTATCCTTTCTTCCTTATTAACTCTTGAGTGAATCGTAAGTACGACTGCACCTATATAAATTACGACAAATAAAATCGCAAAAATACTTAATCTTTTTTCAATTTTGCTCATACCCATCAAAAAACTCCTCGATTACATATCATACGAAAAAACCTAAAATATATTTTCCCGCCACAAAGAGGACACAGATACACAATATGCTTTTGATGATTCGGGCCGGAACGAATTTTTGAGTTCGGGCCCCCAAGTACATGCCAAAAATTCCACCGGCTCCGAACAATACGCCTAGCAGCCAGTCCGGCGAAACGGATATGTCGATATAAAATTGTGCCAGGAAATGATAGATTATCACGCCGGCTACTGACGTTATAAAAGTACCCATCAGCGCGGCTCCGGCCACGGTGTAAACGGGCAACCCCACGATTGTCACAAAGAAAGGTGCCACGATCGAGCCGCCTCCAATTCCATATATGCCACCCGCAATACCCACTAAAAAGCAGATGCTGTAAACAACCGCAGGTGAGAATTGAAAGGTTTTATTATCATATTCAAATACGACCTTGCGGAAGGAAACTTCTGATACATAAACGCTGCTCGATGCATCCGGCTTTCCTGTATTTATTTTATATTTTTCTTTATTC
>JAUVTO010000152.1 GCA_030601485.1 Desulfobacterales bacterium
ATTGTCTCCAGCGGCCTCCTTTGATAATGTCTGACATGCGTCTCTTACTGGCCATATCAATAAAATCGACCAGAAGCATCATCACAAACACAAAAAAGCTGATCATCAAAGCGTGTTTAAAAATAGACGTAAGTTCCATGGTTTTGTGCTTATCACCCTTGACGGTGTTGTTTGCTCCGGCGATTAGGCCAACCTTCCCCGGAAAAAGGTTCTATTCTCGGGTCATGGCCGTTCCGAACTCGGGACATTTCTGCTCATAACAATATGTCGAATTACCATTAAATATTTTCCAATTCAACCACTTTCCCGCTTAACTATTCAACCATATTCGGAGTAAGATATTTTCGTATAAAACTTGATGAACTCGTAAAAAGTCTGATTTAGACGGTTTCGTAAAAAGTTCAAATTCAAGGCGTGCGAATTTTGTAATCATGAGGCGTACTTTTCGTACGTTGAATGATTACGAAGTGCAGCACAACGCAGAAGTTGGACTTTTTACGAAACCGTCAAACTTATTTTACTTGTTTTTTCTTGACTGCTTGATCATGTAGTCATTAACCGCATTCTGAAGGGCCTCGGCAGATAAAAAGGCACAATGTTTGTCTTCTTCAGGGAAACCTCCTAATTTTTTTAGAATAGATTCTCCGGTAATATCCAAAGTCTCATCAGGACTCTTTCCAAGAGACAGCTCGGCCGCAAATGATCCACACACCGCACTTGATCCGCAACCATCGGTTTGAAATAATGCCTTTTTGACTTTCTCATTTTCAAATTTCAAAAAAATCTGTATGGTATCACCACATGAACCTGTGATGCGCGCGTATCCATCGGGATTATCCATGGTACCCATGTACAAAGGCTTGAGCCACCTTTGAAACGCAACATCCCCATAGTCTGCCCTTGTCTGCTCAAAAATCTGGTTTTGCAACTCTTTAACAAAATTATCAAAATTTTCACTCATCGGCGTTTCCTCATTCTTTCTCCAGCTCTTTGATCCTGTCTTGAAGGGCTTGCATCTGACCAAGCAAGTTGTTTGCCTGATCCTTGAGTAGTTTCAATTCTTCTTCTCTGGATAAAGAAGCGGTTTCAGAGGAATCCGGGGGAATGGATCCGGAAGCACCCATTCCAAACGCCATACAGCGCCCCCTGCCTTTACCCATGCCTCGGCCCATACCCATACCCCGGCCCATCCCCGAGGCTCCGCCGCCCATACCATAGTGATCAGCCACATTTGGCGATCCATGGGGCTTAATATCCCCTTTCCTATATTTTTCTACAGCCTCTCTGACACTCCCGGTCTGGCCCAAAAATATCTTAACCCCGGCAGCGGAAAGGGTTTGCACTGCATTGGGGCCGACATTTCCGGTTATAATAGCTTCGGCCCCTTTGGAGACAACAAATTGTGAAGATTGAATACCTGCTCCTCCTCCCAGGGCTATAGCCTCATTATCAAATGCCTCAAAGCTCATGTCATCCGTGTTCACGATGATAAAATAAGCACACCGGCCAAAGCGGGGATCAATTTGTGAATCTAAATTTGTTCCACTGGAACTTACCGCAACTTTCATATGTTATTCCTCCTTTAAGGATAGATTCTATACTGAATTTTGATGGCGTCGTAAAAAGTCCCATCTACTGCGTTGTAGTATTTTTTTCAGACCCTCCACATACTATATGTATGCCTTCGGCCCTGAAAAAATACTACGCCTTGTATATGAACCTTTTTACTTAGCCATCTATAGTTAAATTCGTGACTTTTTACGAAGCCGTCAATTTTACGTGACGCGGTTTTTCCGCCATCCCCGGATCGGAATGTCCATACAATGGGTTGCCTCAATCCTTACAACATCCGGCCTTGTTCTTCAATAATTTTTCTCAGGGTTCGTATGGGTTTATCAGCATTCGCCCATAGTTAATCGGAAAATCATTAAGGGATATCAGACCGTTTTTGCAGATACTTGATAGCCAAGGCGTTCCACGATTGAATTGCATCAACTATAGCCTTCTAATCATCAACGAAAAGTATGGGAGTATTACTGGTTTGTTAATGAAATAGATCAGATTTTTGACAAAAAAGTTCTGGACATCCCTTATATTTCCCTGGGTTAAGGTCAAAAATCTTGCCAGTTCGGATCTTGCCATGGCTGTCAAAACAGTTCCGGATGATTGGCAAAGTTGTTACGGTTATCGTCCGGTTCTTATGGAAACGCTGGTAGACCAAAGACGATTCAAGGGTATTTGTTATAAAGCCGCCAACTGGATTCACGTGGGAGCGACCACGGGCCGAGGACGGATGGACCGGGAGAATAAACGGCATGGGATGGCTGTCAAAGAGATTTATGTTTATCCGTTGTGTAACCGATTTCGGCAAGAGCTGTTGGCTTGATAAAGGTGATGGATTCAAGATGAAGCTCAGTTTGGAAAAGATTTAGCTTTGGTCGCTTTACGTGTTCCTCAACAGTCGGTTCGCATTGCCCTGTTAGGAGATGGTGCCGGATGGTTATGGAAACAGTATCTCAAATTCAAAGTAATTACAGATGCTATATAGTTAGGGTTGTCAAGCAAAGCAAATCTCGATTTTAATTTTAGTCAAATCCTCTTGGTCCAACCGCACGTTATCATCCGATCTGAAATTTCATCTTTTTTGGAAAACGGCGGCAAAAATATCTTTTTCAGAGACTGCTCCTTGTCTTAAAATTTTTGGGGAACCTTCGGTAACATCGACCACGGTTGAGCCGGTACCCCCTTTGAGCGCCCCGGCGTCAATGATAAGATCAAGTTTATCCGTAATCAAAGGATCCATGTCCGAAACCCGAGAACATCCGAAATTGCCGGTAATGTTGGCACTTGTGGCGGTTATAGGGCCTTGAACAGCAGTTGTCAGAGCTAAAGCCACCGGATGTTCCGGCATTCGCACCCCGATTCTGTCTGTACCTGCCGTAAGATTTATCGGCAGGGTATCTTTTGCCTTAAAAACAATGGTGATTGCACCCGGCCAGAAACGTTCCATGATGCGTGTTGCCGCATAAGGAACATTTTGCACCAGCCGGGTAAGATCATAGTGTTTGTCTATTAGCACGAGAAGCGGTTTATCATCAGGCCGCCGTTTTATCTCAAAGACTCTATTCACGGCATCAACATTAAATGCATCTGCTCCCAGCCCGTAGAGATGCCGTGTAGGAAAAGAAATAACCCCGCCGTTTCTAATTACAAGGGCTGCCTCGTCGATTAGATCATGTGTGGGATGTAACGGGTCTACTCGAAGAATCTTTAAGCTTTTTTGCTTTTTGATCAACCTGTTTTGCAAGTTCCTCTTTAAATGCTTCAAGCATTTTTGTAAGTTTTTGATTTGATAGAGCGAGTATCTGTACGGCCAGGATTCCTGCATTGCGTGCACCCGGTTTTCCGATGGATACCGTGGCTACAGGAACACCCGGAGGCATCTGAACCGTGGAAAGAAGAGAATCGAATCCCTGAAGGCAAGAAGAATCTATGGGAACGCCGATGACCGGAAGCCAGGTAAAGGCCGCCATGGTCCCTGCCAGATGGGCTGCATGCCCGGCCCCGGCAACAATAACTTTTATGCCCCGCTTATGGGCGGAAGATGCAAATTCAGCCGCCCTTTTGGGGTTCCGGTGCGCCGATGCCACCGTCATTTCGTAGGGCACCCCGAATTTTTTTAAAACCGAAGCGGTTTCTTCCATAATTTCAAAGTCGGAATCACTTCCCATTACAATCCCAACTTCAGGGGACCGGTCATGTTCTTTTAACGTCTTGTTTCCTGTTTTCAAAGATACCTCCTTTGGTAAAGCCTTGAAGAACCCTTCCTTAGGGTGTGGACTTTTTATCTTTCAGGATATGGTTGCGAGGTTCTCTAAAAGATTCTGTTTTTTCTGATCAAGTTCCTTTCGACTGATACGGGCGCCTTTTATTCCCCCGTTTAAGGCAATCTCTGAAAGGTAATATTCCCCATCATCAGTAATCAGAAGATCCATATGGGCATAGGGGAATTTGCCCTGCTCCATGACGGCACGACAAAATTTTTCTATATCCTTGTCCACGGCATAAGGGTAATTTTTACCGCCCATTGATATATTCATCCTGAAGTTATTGGGATTATGTCTGACATAAGCTTCCACGTAATCCCCTGCAATAATGACGCGTACATCGGTAAAGTTTTCCAAAAAGGGCTGAACGACAAAAGGATATGATGACTCAGAAAAGGCCATGAAACTATAGACGGTTTCAATAGTATCCCACTTTCGTATGCCGTAACCGCAGTGCAGGTGGTCCTCCTTGGTTACTACAGAAGCGATGCCAAGCCAGTTATATTTATTGATAATATCTATCAGATCCACTCGTCGCGTAATAACAAATGTGTGGGGCAACATCAATTTTTTTAAAACAAGAACCTGTGCGGCTTTGGAACGGTTTAATGTTTGTGAAAGAGCGGATGGAAAGCAGGAGACGCCTCGTTCAAGAAGATCGATCAGTACAGACGGTTTTAGGTGCTTGTAGGTCAGCGTGCCCAGAAAAATATCCCCGGGGCCAAGGTCATAATATCGTGCCTTGAGTTCCTTGCTGCTTCTGATGATCATTGAATCACCTGTTTGTTTTGTGTGCCTCAATACTTAATTCGATCAACCGGTCAAGAAGCCTGCTGAAAGAAATACCCGCAGCGTCGGCAGCAAGAGGCAACAGGCTCGTTGCCGTCATGCCGGGAATGGTGTTTGTCTCAAGGACAAAGAAATCTTGATCTTTTAGAATCATGTCGGTTCGACTGTATCCTTTACAGAAAAGGGCGTTATGCGCTATTTTAGCTAATGCCTGTGCCTTTTTGGTCAACGCATCATTAATACGAGCCGGGCATATTTCCTGTGTAGCACCTGCGGTATACTTGGCGGTGTAGTCAAAAAAATCATAGGATTTGTCCGGAAT
>JAUVTO010000092.1 GCA_030601485.1 Desulfobacterales bacterium
GACCGCAAAAAACAAGAAATTTGCACATTACAGGAAAATGTCTTTTAAATAATTGTATGGTCATAATTATTTTTCAAATAAAATTTTCAAAACATCCTGAATTCTTTCTGCAAATCGGAAACAGATTCTAAATGTTACTACTTAATAACCGATTAACCCTTCAACAGCATCCCATACCACATCTTTTCCCAGACGTGATTTGGCTGAAAACAGGATCAGGTCATCTTTATCCACACTTAAGGCTTTGGCTATGGTAACCTGTTGTGTTAACTGTTTTGTTTTGGATAGCTTATCCGCCTTTGTCAGTATCAATATACTGGGAAGATTGTAATAATACAACCATTTGATAAAATTAAGTTCCTGTATCCCGGGGATGCGCCGAACATCCATGATAAGAGCCACCCCTTTTAGCGTCTTTCGGGTTGAAAGATAAGTCTCAATCATGGGACCCCATTTTCTCCTCACAGAAGCCGGAACCTTTGCATATCCGAATCCCGGAAGGTCTACAAAGGAAAGCGTCTTGTTTATGAGAAAAAAGTTGATGAGCTGGGTGCGTCCGGGTGTGGAGCTGGTCTTTACCAGACGTTTGCGGTTTACCAGGGTATTGATCAGAGAAGATTTTCCCACATTGGAACGCCCGGAAAAAGCGATCTCCGGCAAAACCGCAGAAGTGTACTGGGATGGCTTGACGGCACTTTTAACAAATTCAGCCGATTTTATAATCATATGTAGATTTTCAAATATTAAATTTTATTTTTTAAATTAAAACGACTTTATCCAACTTTGACGGTCTCGTAAAAGAGAACCCGGAACATATCGAAGCCCTGGAAATCATTATCTATGAAATCAACCAGGCCATTGCGGCCTGATGGTATTAGACAGGATTTACAGAATAGCACATTGGCCATCGAACTAAATTGAACCGTTGCTTTCCGTCTCTAACCGATCCCTGCTTTGGCATATAAATCAAAAAAATGATGGGTGGGGCCATAGCCCTGCCCAATGGATAGAGAATGTTCTATGGCGCCGGTAATATATTCCTTGGCAAGTGATACGGCTTCAAAGAACTTTTTGCCCAGTGCAATATTCGCCGCAATAGACGAAGAAAAAGTGCAGCCCGTACCATGGGTATTTTTGGTTTTCACCCAATGACCATGTAGTTCTTTATATTCCTTTCCATCATAGAGGACGTCCGTGGCACGGTCTTCTTTTAGGTGACCTCCCTTTACAACCACTTTTTTTGCATTGAGCTTTAAGATGTCACCGGCAGCGCTTTTCATATCATCTATGGTTTTAATTTTTTTGCCGATGAGCGCTTCGGCCTCATAAATGTTGGGGGTGACGACCTCAGACAGCGGAAAAAGATGATCCACCAGGGCATTCTGGGCATCTTGATTCAGCAAACGGTATCCGCTTTTGGAAATCATCACCGGATCGAGCACCACAGGGGGTGGATTAACGGCCTTTAGAGCTGTGGCGATAGCTTTGATCAGTTCAATGCTGGATACCATTCCTATTTTTACCACGTCGATTTTTATATCATCAAACAGACATGTAATTTGATCATGTACGATCCGGGGCGCCATTTCCTGAATGTCATACACTTTTTGGGTATTCTGGACGGTAACCGCCGTAACGGCACTCATGCCGAAAACGCCATGGGCCTGGAATGTTTTTAGATCGGCCTGGATTCCGGCGCCGCCTGAAGAATCCGAACCCGCGATTGTCAGGGCTACTTTCATGATCCCCCTCCCGGCAAAAAGTCTGGACTGCCTAAAGTTTACTCCCATTATATTATGTAAATCCAATCTCAGCATAAACACTATGCGGATCGAATTTTCAAGATAAATTCTTCATTAAAATATACATGAAAAGTTGAAATTCCTGTGCTCGTGTCACCATTCAGGGCAAACGCATTTGATTTCGGTTCAGCGTAGCGACGGTGTGTTTCTCTTGAAAACCGACTGACTGTTTGAAGGGCTTTAGCACGCGTTAGCCCGAGCCGAATAAAATTATGACTTAAAAAATCAAAGGGTTAATTTAGCGACGAATTGTTCTTAATAACTCTGGCGCGGCTCGGGCTTACGGGTGCTTAAGCACAAGTTTCAGTCGGTTGGAAAGAGATACACGCCGTTGCGGAGCGTTCTCCCCGTATTGGGATTCAAATACGTTTGCCCTGTGTCACCATTGTTTTGTGCTTGACATAACTGTACCATAAAACTATCTTTTTTAGGAATAATAGTAAGAGAAAAAATCAAGAGATCAGGTTATTACAGTGAATCTAAGAGATATCGGTGAATTTGGTTTTATTAAAAGAATCAGTCGGGGGTGTTTAATTCGTCCTCAAAATATTATTAAAGCCATCGGCGATGATGCTGCTGCCTTTATTCCCACACCCCACGAAGTTATGCTTGTCACCACGGATTTGCTTGTTGAACGGATCCATTTTTTCAGAAATACAACTTCCGGATTTAATTTAGGCTATAAAGCCCTATCCGTGAATCTGAGTGATATTGCCGCAATGGGTGGAATCGGTCGTGAAGTATTCATCAGTATCGGCATACCCGAAAACTGCTCTGTCGATTTTCTTGAAGATCTATATAACGGAATGAAAAGACTGGCCGCCGAATTCAGCCTTAATCTTCTGGGGGGTGACACGACCCGTTCAAAAACCGATTTAATCATAAATATCTTGGTATTGGGATCTGCATTTGAAAAAGAAATATTGTACCGTAATACCGCTAAACCGGGCGATATAATTTGTTCAACCGGTTTTTTAGGAGACAGCCGGGCCGGATTGCACCTGATAACAAATAATGTGGAAGCGGATTCCAACGAATTCAAGGCGCTGCGTGACGCCCACATCATACCCAAACCCTATCTTTGGGAAGGTCGATTTCTTGCACGCCAAGGTGGCGTCCATGCAATGATTGATGTTAGTGACGGGCTCAGTTCCGATATTGCACACATCGCCGAGCAGAGCAACGTGGGTATCCGTCTGTATTCCGAAAAAATACCCGTCTCTGACCATCTGGAAAAGTTTTGTGCACGGTTTGATTTTGATCCTGTTGAATATGCCCTTGCCGGTGGTGAAGATTATACCCTGTTGTGTACCATATCACCGGATAAGGTGGATCATATTGCGGCTAATTATCTGAAGAGGTTCCGGACCCCCCTTTATCAGATCGGCAAAATAACCGATTCAGGGAAAATGGAACTGGTTCTTTGGAACGGTCAGATCAGATCCTTTACGCCCTCGGGCTGGAACCACTTTAAAACCGAATGAATTTTAGCAGACGTTCAACCGACCCCTTAGGCAAAACCGTCTGCCGCCATTGGATTAGAGACCTTTGCAAAGGTCTCGATTATTTTACGGATGAAACCAAACCCGCTTTTATAAATTCACGGTTTAATCGGGCAATGTTGGATATGGAAATTTCCTTGGGGCACTCTGCTTCACATTCTCGTTCATTGCTGCAGTTGCCGAAACAAAGCTCATCCATTTTTCTGACCATTGCCAGTGCACGATTCGCGGCTTCAAGTCTTCCCTGTGGCAAAAGTGCCAGTTGAGAAATCTTGGCACTTGTAAAAAGCATGGCAGAGGCATTGGGACAGGCGGCAACACATGCGCCGCATCCGATACAGGCAGCGGCATCCATGGCCAGTTCAGCGATTTCCTGTGCGATGGGTATGCTGTTGGCATCCGGAGCGCCTCCGGTGTTTACGGAAATATACCCCCCGGCAAGAATGATCTGATCAAAGGCACTGCGATCCACCACGAGATCCTTTATGATGGGAAACGCCTTGGCACGCCACGGCTCTATCACAATGGTATCTCCGTTTGAAAAATGCCTCATATGAAACTGGCAAAGGGTTGTCCCTTTTTCAGGGCCGTGGGAACGGCCGTTGATCACGGCGCCGCACATTCCGCAGATCCCTTCCCGGCAGTCATGATCGAATGCAATGGGATCTTTGCCGTCCAGAGTAAGCTGTTCGTTGACAACGTCGATCATTTCTAAAAAGGACATATCCGTTGAAATATCGGTCGCAGGATATGTTTCAAAACCGCTTTTGACATGGGGCCCTTTCTGTCGCCAGACTTTTAACGTTATGTTTATGCTTTTGGTCACTTGTAACTCCTTTGCGTTAATTCGACGTTTTCAAAGACAAGCGGTTCCTTATGGAGTTCGGGATCATTGTCATCCCCTTTAAATTCCCAAGCGGACACGTGACAGAAATTCTCATCGTCACGCCTGGCCTCATGCTCTTCGGTCTGGTATGCTTCGTTGAAATGACCGCCGCAGGATTCCTTTCGTTCAAAGGCATCGATAACCAGCAGCTCTGCAAACTCGAGAAAATCCGCCACCCGGCCGGCCCGCTCCAGGCTCTGGTTAAAATCTTCCGACGAACCGGGAACCATGGCATTTTTCCAGAACTCTTCTCGAAGTTCCTGAATAAGTTTTCTGGCTTTCAACAGACCGTCATCGTTCCGTGACATGCCGCAGTATTCCCAGAGAATGTGACCCAACTGACGATGAATATCATCCACGGTCCGTTTTCCGTTGATGGAAAGAAGCTTTCGGGTACGTTCGGTCACATAACGGGTCGCTTCCTTAAAAGCCGGGTGATCGGTTGTGATTTCCGGCCGGTCCGTACCCGCAAGGTACCCGCCGATGGTATATGGAATAACGAAATAACCGTCCGCCAGACCTTGCATCAGTGCACTTGCGCCCAGTCGGTTGGCACCGTGGTCCGAAAAATTGGCTTCACCCATGACAAAAAGTCCGTCAAGGTTGCTCATCAGGTTGTAATCGACCCACAGGCCTCCCATGACATAATGAGACGCAGGGTAGATCATCATGGGCGTTTCATAAGGATTGGAGGCGGTTATTTTTTCATACATTTGGAAAAGATTACCGTATTTTTGTTGGATCACATCTTTGCCGTCCCGTTTAATGGCATCGGCAAAGTCAAGGTATACCGCAAAACCGGTTTCCTCCACGCCTTTGCCCATATCACACTGGGTCTTGGCATTGCGCGAAGCCACATCCCGGGGAACCAGGTTGCCAAAGCTCGGATATTTTTCTTCAAGGTAATAATCCCTCTCAGATTCAGGGATCTGGTTGGGCGGCCGCCTATCTCCGGGGGTTTTCGGCACCCAAACCCGACCGTCGTTACGCAAGCTTTCGCTCATCAATGTCAGTTTGGACTGATAGGTTCCGTGGACCGGGATACATGTGGGATGAATCTGGGTGTAACAGGGATTGGCAAAAAACGCCCCTTTTTTATATGCCCTGAAGGTTGCGCTGACATTGGATGCCATGGCATTGGTGGAAAGGTAAAAAACATTGGCATACCCGCCGGTACAAAGCACTACGGCATCGGCTGCATGATTTTCAATTTCTCCGGTGATGAGATTTCTGACAACAATGCCTCGCGCCTGTCCGTTGATAACCACGATGTCCAGCATTTCCCGGCGCGGAAACATACTGACCTGGCCGGCCGCTACCTGGCGCATCAATGAGCTGTATGCTCCTAAAAGAAGCTGCTGACCGGTCTGGCCACGAGCGTAAAATGTTCTGGACACCTGGGCGCCGCCAAAGCTGCGGTTGGCCAGAAGGCCTCCGTATTCACGGGCAAACGGTATGCCCTGGGCAACACAATGGTCGATAATATTATTACTCACCTGGGCCAAACGATAGACATTGGCTTCTCGGGCTCTGAAATCGCCGCCTTTGATGGTGTCGTAAAAAAGACGCCAGATACTGTCACCATCATTCTGGTAATTTTTTGCGGCGTTGATCCCGCCCTGAGCCGCGATGCTGTGAGCACGCCGGGGGCTGTCCTGAATACAGAAGTTTTTTACGTAATAGCCGAGTTCTCCGAGGGATGCAGCGGCAGAACCGCCGGCAAGGCCGGTTCCCACAACAATAATAGTATATTTTCTTTTATTGGCAGGATTGACAAGTTTAAGTTCAAAACGGTGCTTATCCCATTTTTCCGCAAGGGGGCCTGAAGGTATTTTTGCATCAAGCTGCATATTTAAGCTCCTTATAGTAACAGGAAAACATAAACAGGAATAAAACCAAAACCGATTCCCACAACCACGCTGAAAACAATGCTCAATCCCCTGAGAAAGGGGGTATATTTCGGGTGATTGGCCCCAAGGGTCTGGAACGCGCTCCAGAGACCGTGGCTCACATGAATCGCTGCAATGATTACCGCAACCGTATAAATGAATATATATACGGGGTTTGCAAATGCATTGGACAAGAGTTGAAAAGTGGTGATATTGGTTTTATCCACAAAATGAAAATTTATCAGATGAAAAATGACAAACAGCAGCAGAATAAAACCGGTGTAGGGCATGGTTGCCGACCCCAGGGTCCGTCCGCCGGCACGTTTGTTCACCGAATATCTGATGGGCCTGGCTTTAAGGCTTTGATAAAAAAGAAGCGCACCGGTCATGATATGTATGGCAGCAAAAACTAAAAGTCCTAATTCTGCCAGGGTTACAAGAGGTCCTAATGAATGGAGATGCTCCACATATGAGTTAAAGAAATCTTTTCCGCCGTATATGGTCAGGTTTCCGGCAAGATGTATGGTCAGAAAACAGCAGAAGCCGAGGCCGGTAACCGCCATCATTAACTTTTTCCCAACGGAAGTCCCAAGGGGGTTTGTAAGCCGGTTCATCTCTTCCTCCAATACGTTGAACTTATTATCAATTAATGATGAATTCATAAATCTAATTCATCAAACAAAAGAAAAAATTTATTCCTTTTTATTTGGACTGTCAACATAATTTTCAAGCCACCATGCATCCCATTCTGTTTGCATAATACTGTCTGCAAGGGTTCGACCGGTTTTGGTTTTCAGACGCTTCAACGC
>JAUVTO010000163.1 GCA_030601485.1 Desulfobacterales bacterium
GGTCTCGTAAAAAGTCCAACTTCTGTGTTGTGCTGCATTTCGTAATCATTCAACGTACGAAAAGTACGCCTCATGATTACAAAATTTGCACGCCTTGAATTTGAACTTTTTACGAAACCGTCTAAATCGGACTTTTTACGAGTTCATCATACATTGGTCGGTAATTAATTTGCAAGGTGGGATTTTTTTATCTATCCGGCCAAAGAGACAACCATAGGATATCACAAAAATTAAGCGCATTTCCATATATAGCAGGTATCTGCCAGTTACACTAAAAAAATAGGCAGGGCCATTGCTGACCCTGCCTATTATGGTATTCGGTGTTTCAGAGTTTAAAAAAGTCTTAGAAGTAATACTTGAAACCAACCCCGGAAGTAAAAGCGTCCACATCAACTTTTTTATCACTTACCGAGTACCCAACAGGGGTTTTTATATCGAAATCAACGTTGCTCCATATATATTTCAAATCGAAATTAAAGGCAAAGTGTTCATTAAAAAAATATTCAATACCTCCCCCTAAATGATATCCGAAACTGTCATCCGGATCTATATCATAACCAGCAGGAATTGAATCTTTCATGTCAAAATCATTTAAATAATACCCAACTCCAATAGTTAAATATGGGCTTACCTTTGGATTTGTGGATAAATGCGCTCGCAATGATAAAAGGATCGGAATCTGTTCAAGCTCGCCTATATCAACAGATACACCAAGGGCTTCTAAATCAACATCTGTTTCGACATAATCAACACTCAATTCAAGAGAGAGATATCTTTGAACAAAATAGGTGAGATTTCCCCCATACATGGCAGTCTCATCAAATTCAAAATCCCCGTCATTTGAATAATTTATATAGGCCACTCTTGCTCCTATGCCAAATTTTCCTTCCATATCCTGAGCAAAACTAACCTGACTCACAACCAACATAAGGGCAGCAACAACAAAAAACGGAGCAATAATTTTTTTCTTCATGCTTGACCTCCCCCCATTTACTATAAAAAAACTTTCGGTTATTAAGAAAAAGAATTTAATCCCATCCGCCGAAAAATCAAAATTAATCTACAACTTATATATAAAAAAGTCAATACCCAAAAAATATGACTTTCTTCTTACTTTTCAACTCAAGATTAAAGTGTGTTAGAATTTTGATATAAAGTTAAAATTATGTAAAAATAGTTTTCATTTTTTGTGAAGATGAATGTTAAATCAAGTGATCGTTGAGATTCAAAATCAATGATGAAAATTTCCAATTAGTATATGCAAAAATCGTACAAATACTATCAATTATAATGAAAAGCCTTTTGCATTAAGCAGTTGCATCAATTATAGGGCAAATATAGGAGTGCTAATTCAAACGAAAGTCTATGTGATTATGGTTTAAATTACATAGAAATTGTGAAGCATATTACATAGCTAAGTATCACATTATGGCATTAATGGCTAAAATGTTTCGATGGAAAGGCAAGATATCTTGCCAAACGTGCTGGAATAAAATTAGAGCTTTAATAAGGCCATGGAATTATATTTCTGCAAAACATCTGATCCCAATCACCGCTTAAGGTAATTCATCAATCCATGAGCCGCCGTTAAGCCACTTCTTACCCATCTCTTTTAATTTGCCACTACCTTGAAGAATGTTCATAAAATTCTGTACCCAGTTGATCAACAGCGTATCTTCGGTCATGGCAATGCCCAGTGGTTCGAAGGTGAGGGGCGACTTCCCTGCTATCAGCCCCTTATCTTGGTAGCGGTAAGCTGTCAGTGCGCAAAAATAAAAATCAGCTACAATGACATCGATTTTACCCTTGAGAAGAAGATCCATTGCCTCTTCGTAGGAATCGGTAAGGATCAATTTCGCCTTGGGCATTAACGTCTCGGCAAATTTCTGACTGGTTGAATTCTTCAGAGCTGCAACAGTAACCTCCGGTGTATCCAATCCCTTTGCCTGTTGCAAGGCAGCATACTTCTCGGCCACGGCCAGGATTCCCTTTCCGGAAACATAATACGGCCCCACGAACGCCACCTTTTGATTGCGCTTCGGGGTTATGGTCATGCCCGACAGGATCATGTCAACCTGGCCTGCTTCGAGGGCCGGAAGAAGCTTGGCAAATGGCATTGAAACAAATTTTACTTTAACACCCATTGCATCGGCCATTGCCCTTGAAATGTCAGCATCCAGTCCGATGATCTCGCCTTTTTTTGTGGTGGCTGTCATCGGTGGTTGTGCGCCGCTTGTGCCAACCACCAACTCCCCTTTCTTCATGATACGATCCAGGGCAGGACCTGCCGAGGCAGCCATGGCAAACATCAGAGACAACGCAGATAATAAAGCAACGAAAACAAATGTTTTTTTCATCGAATTTCTCCTGTTTTGATTCTTTTAAAGGTTAATGCCATAAATGGATCTCGTCCGGGTGTTAAAAAAATACATAACTTTCCAACTTCAAAGCCAACATGAATTATGTGTTGATTACATATATCTGAAAATCCACAAAAAATCAAATGGCAAATCCTGTTGGTCATGCTTTAATCAAGGATGTTCAGCCCGGCTTGGTGAAAAATAGGGCGCAGGTAATAAAGGCTTTCCCGGCCGGCCGATTCCGGGGTGTCCACATACGGATAGAGCTCCAGGCTGATGTCGCCCTGATAATTCAACCGGATCATGGTTTCAAAAATATCCAGAAACTGAATAACACCGTGCCCGGTAATCAGGTGATTGTGAACCCTGGTGGCGGCAATGTCCTCTAAATGAACGTGCCCTACCCATTCAAAGAGCTCCTCGAATGCCGCTGCCGGGTCCTCGCCCGCGCAAAAAAAGTGGCCGATATCGAAATTCAATCCCACGGCGGATGATTTTACGTCCCTAATAAAGGATTTGAACTCCGCCGTGTTTTCTATAAACAGGTCCGGTTCCGGTTCCACCAGGATTTTTACTCCCAGTTGTTCCGCCAGAGGAATGACCTGTTCCATGCCCTGATGAAACAAAACCATGGCTTCCTTCCGTGACATATTATTCAACGGGCCTCCGGGGGGAACGGAAATGTTTTTACATCCCAGTGCGTCCGCAACTTTCAAACAGTCGTTGGTATTCCGGATGCGGAGGTCGCGTCTTTCTTTTTCGGGTTCGATCCAGGAAGGAAGATATGTGTCTCCGATAGCAAAAAGGGTAAAACTGTTTATGTTGGTGACCTTCAGGTCATGTTTTTTGAGTGTTTCTTTAACCCGGGCCAGATCCGCCGCCGTAAAGTCGGGCGGATAAAGATGGGGTCTGTCCCCCATGATTTCAACGCCTCGAAAGCCCAGTCCTGCGATTTTCTCCAAAGATTCAAAAAGTGAAAACTTAACAAAGGCATTGGTGCTGTATGCGAAAATCATGATTTTTTCCCATTTTGTTTACGCGCATTCCGGGTATCGCATTTTTCTTCCAGTTCTCGAAGGCTATGGACCTGGTCCTGAAAATTCAGCGGCGGATTTTTCCCCAGTGGTTTTTTGAAATAAAAACCCAGTTCCGGAATCAGTCCGGAGCGGCCCGCCAATTTCAGAACGGCCATCCATCGAGCCAGATCCAGAATCAACGGGGCGGCCAGGATTGAGTCCCGGCCCTGAAGGTTCAAACGGAGACTCATGGGCAGACCGAACATCCCCTGAAAATCAATGACGTCCCAGGCTTCTTTGGCGTCACCGCGGGGCGGGTAGTAATCGATATGAACTTTGTGACAAGGTTCTCCGTATTTCTGCCCGACAGGATATCCCAGAATATCATCCAGAAGTTGGGTCTTATTGGCCACTTTGCCTGCGGCCCGCTCAGGGTCCATGAGGTTTTTTCCGTCGGCATTTCCCAGGATATTCAGGCTATACCATCCATCCACATGGAGACATCGGGCCTTCAGGGCCGAGGCCAGGACCACTTTAAAATAGGTCTGACCGGTCTTACCGTCACGTCCGCATATGGGAACGTGGTGTTTAATGGCTTGTTGAATAACAAGGGGAAATTCCAGATGGTTTGGTGAGAAATTTATTACCGGAATTCCGGACAGAATCGATGCCAGGACATAGGCCAAATCCGGGAAGTCCGCAGGATCAACATTGGAATAGATCTGTGACAGACTCGTAAAATTTTCAAGATCTAATTGAATGCCGGCCGGCAGGAGGTTGATCAAAACCGGCAGAGCATTGGAATATTGTTTTTTGATGTCATGGATGTCTTGCATCAGGTGTTGGACCTGTGCTTTGAGATCCAGTTCCAGGGGCGGGAATTGGAATATGCGGATTTCATCGAGATCTGACTGATACCGTTTCCGGAGATTTTCAGGTATCACCCCGTAATTTTTAACACAATCGGTAAGTTTTGCCGGTTGAATATCCCAACCCGCCATGTGTATGGCATGGGGCGGTGCCAGGTAGGGAAAACTGTTGCGGGTTATCAGGCTGGGTAGGAGGGCATCCGGGTCTTTTTGTAATGTCGCCACAGCGACTGCTACGGTGGATGCCACTGCTCCTTTGGCGCCGGCTACCATTAGGAGCAGTGATCGAGATTTGGGATGATCAGAATTTATCATAAGCAATGACTTTGCTTTTCTGTGAAGATCCGATGCTTATTTTATTGCA